>CALXAU010000007.1 GCA_944386355.1 uncultured Clostridia bacterium | reverse complement strand
AAAAACACTTGCAAGAATGAAGCAAAAATTAATTTCATAGCTATAATGCACAGCTATAAAGAAACAAAAATTAATTTCATAGCTATAATGCACAGCTATAAAGAAACAAAAATTAATTTCAAAACTACAATTCACAACTATAAAAAGGAAATGAATAACAAATGCTATTTATATTTTTTCAGCCATATACAAGAGATAAATGCAACTGTAAAATGCAAGATTTCATAAATCAGAAATAATTGAGGAGGATTAATGAAAAAAATACTTATATATATCCTTTTATTTATTATTATTTGTTTTATTTTACCAGCAATATTTACTAATAATGCAATAAATGCAAAAGAAACTATATCCAATGTAGATAATCAACAAGAAAATAATAATGAAAATCAAGAAAAAAATTCTGAAAACACAGAACAAAATTCAAACTATGAGTACAAGAAATATGGTACAATAAAATTATTACATCAAAAAACAGGTCAAGTAGAAGAGGTACAACTTGATAATTATTTATTAAATGTAGTATCAGCAGAAATGCCAGCAACATTTGAAATAGAAGCTTTAAAAGCGCAAGCAATTGTTGCAAGAACATATACAGTTTATAAAATAAAAAATAAAAAGCATGAAAACGCAGATATTTGCGATGACTCTAGTTGTTGTCAAGCATGGATTTCAAAAGAAGATAGACTTGCAAAATGGGAAGAAAGCAAAAGAGAAGAAAATTGGAAAAAAATTGAAGAATGTGTAAATAAGACAAAAGGTAAAATAATTACATATAATAATGAACCCATTAATGCATTTTTTCATTCTAATAGTGGAGGAACAACTGAAATGCCTGTAAATGTATGGGGAGGAACAGGATATCCATATCTTCAAGTAGTTGAAACAGCAGGAGAGGAAGGATATACTCAATATAGTTCAGAAGTAATATTAACATTAGAAGAACTAAAAAATAAATTAAAAACAAAATACTCTGATATACAAATAGATGAAAATAATAATGAAGATATAAAAATTTTAGAATATACAGATAGTGGAAGAGTAAAAACAGTAAAATTTGGAAATCATAACATTTCTGGAGTAGAAACAAGAACATTACTTGGACTCAGATCTGCAAACTTTGAAATAATAAAGGAAAACGGAAATTATAAATTTTCTGTAAAAGGTTACGGACATGGCGTTGGTATGAGTCAAACAGGAGCTGATGCAATGGCAAAACAAGGCTCAAATGCTGAGGAAATTATACATCATTTTTATACAGATGTAGAAATAAAAGATATAAATTCAATATAAATTGTATAATCTTCTAAAAATAGGAAATACTTGTAATAATAAAAAAAGTTACTTTATATTAGTCAAATAGCTATTAAGAAGTAATTTATAAAATTTAAAGGAGGATTATATGAGAAAAAGAGGAAGATATGAAAACGAGGGCAAGACAATAGGAGATAAAATAATTTTATATACTGGAATAGGAGTAGCAATTTTTGCAGTTATAGTAATAGGACTTTTATTTTATAGTAAAAGTTTAAATGAAGAAGTAAAAAATGGATCTTTAACAACAGAACAAATTTCAGATATCATGAATAATACATCTGAAAATGAAACACAAAATGATAGTGAAAGTGCAAGTAGTACAATAGGTAAATCAATAGAAGAAGCTCAAAACAATACAGATACTACTAACATTACAAGTACTCAAAATGTAACACAAGGAAATACAACAGTAAATACTACAAATACAACAAAATCAACAAACCCACAAAATACAACATCAACTAAAAATCAAAATACAACATCAAATCAAACTAAAACAAATACTACTCAAAATAAAAATACAACAACAAATAGTACATCACAAAATGATGTAAAAGAAGAAACTAAAAAACAAACTGTAAAAGAGTTAAACTTTCAAAAACCAGTAGAAGGCGAAGTGGTAAGGGAATATGCAAAAGATAATCTAATATATTCTGAAACACTAAAAGAATGGGTAACTCATATGGGGATAGATATAAAAGCCGACAAAACTACTGTTGTAAAAGCAGCAGAAGAAGGAACTATAAAATCAATAAAAAATGATCCAAGATATGGATTAACAATAGTAATTGAACATGAAAATGGATTCCAAACAGTATATTCAAACCTTTTAACTTCAGAATTTGTTGTAGAAAATGAAAAAGTTGAAAAAGGACAAAGTATTGGAACAGTAGGGAATACAGCACCATTTGAAATAGCTGATGAAGCACATTTGCATTTTGAAATTGTAAAAGACGGCTTACAAGTTGATCCAAACATATATATTAAATAAGATTTAATTAGTAGAACAATTTGAAAGCCATATAATTTGTACTAATTTTATATTTTTTCGTTGGCTTTCCATAAATTTGTGTGCAATTTATTTTTATATATGAGAAAGTCAGTATGATTTTTCTATTATATAAAAAATAAAGTGTATAAGTTTGGTAAATGATATGATACCTCTTAAGTAGACAGAGTAAATAAACCAAGTCGGCTTAGGAGGTATTTTTATGGTTAAATCAAATTTTACACCTGAACAACGAGCAGATATTGCGCAGAAAATTTATTTAATATTACGAACAAAGATACAACATATAACTAAACTAAAAAGACAAAGATTTTTAATCATGTTAATATTGTTCTATGTAATCATAAAAATTAAGAAAATATTTATTAACAAAATATTTTTATTGAAAATTTAGAAAGACTATTTTATAATACTGGTAAAAGTATAAAACAAGAATTTACCTTAAGTACAGATAGCTTTACAATATTACAAAAACAACGGGGGTGACTTGTTTTAAAGTAAAAAAGGAGGAATATATTAATGACAGAAAAAGAAAAAAGAGATAATCAAGAATTATATGATGCAAACTATAATCAAAATTTAATTGAAGAAATGAAAAAAGCAAAACAATTATGTTTTGAATATAACAATATGAATCCTTCTTTTAGAGAAGAACGAGCTAATTTAATTAAAAGAATATTAGGGAAAACAGGCGATAATATATTAATAGAATCCAACTTTTATTGCGATTATGGATATAATATAATAGTTGGAGAAAATTTTTATATGAACCATAATGGAGTTATTTTAGATGCAGCAAAGGTAGAATTTGGAGACAATGTATTTATAGGTCCAAATTGTGGATTTTATACAGCTGGACATCCTATAGAGATTGAACTAAGGAATAAGGGATTAGAATATGCAAAACCCATAAAAGTAGGAGACAATGTGTGGTTTGGTGGAAATGTAGTTGTCTTGCCAGGTATTACAATTGGAGATAATGTTACAATTGGCGCAGGGAGTGTTGTTACAAAAGATATTCCTTCAAATGTCATTGCTCATGGAAATCCTTGTAAGGTATATAGAAATATTTAATCAATACAATGAAAAAATTACATATGCATTAGAAAAGGCTGGGATAATATATGTTAAAGATTTAAAATGTATAACAATAGAAGAAATAAAAAATATGAAGGGTGTTGGGGCAAAATTAATAAAAGAGTTAGAAGAAAAATGTAAAGATTTAAGAATAGTTCTGAAAGATCCTAAAGAAGAAAGACAAAAAATTTCAGCAGAAATTTCAAAAAAACAAGAACAACTAAAAATTTTGAAAAGAAAAAGAGAATTGGAAGAAAAAGTAATAGCTACTCAAGAAAATCAAGGAGAAAATATAATATAAATATAAATTAAAATGCAGTTCTTTAATTTTAATAACAAGATTTGAAAAATCTTATATATTATAATGTTAAAATTTACAGACAATAAAAACAGAGTTACCTAAAAAGTGGTTAAAAAAATTGATTAGTATATTAAAGTTTTAACCTTTTTTAGGTTAAACACATGAAATTACCAAAAAAAAGGTTGATTTTGTAAACTTCTATATATATAATTCATTATAAAGAAAAAAAGTAAAAAATTATGATCTAAATAATAAATAAGATATATAAGTTAGTAAAACAAATAAAATTAATCTGGTTGATAATTAAAATCTAGTATTTAAAAGAATAAATCTAGAGATAAAAAATTAGATATTTCTTTATAGTATATATAGTAAGGGGGATACAAAATGAATCTAGGTATAGAAGAAAGTAATTTATTTGCAGAAAAAATGCTTATTGAACAACAAGAAAAAATCGAAATAAAAGAAAATTTATATAATTTTTTTAAAAGATTTATGGACATAATAGGAGCAACTGTAGGAGTAATTTTACTAATACCAATAACCATAATAATATATATATTAAAAAAAGTACATAAAGAAGAAGGCCCTATATTTTATGAGCAATTAAGAATAGGAAAAGGTGGAAAACAATTTAGAATATATAAATATAGAACAATGGTAATGAATGCAGATGAAAAATTATGGGAATACTTAAATTCTAACGAAGAAGCTAAAAAAGAATATGAGAAATATAAAAAGTTAAAAGATGACCCTAGAATAACTCCAGTAGGAAAAATATTAAGGAAAACTAGTTTAGACGAATTTCCTCAATTTATTAATGTCTTAAAAGGCGAAATGAGCATGGTAGGACCTAGACCATATCTACATAGAGAAATAAAGGATATGGGAGACAATTATAATAAAATAATAAGCGTAAAACCAGGAATTACTGGATATTGGCAAGTAAATGGTAGAAGTGAAATAGATTTTAAAGAAAGAACTGACATGGATGTTGCATATATAAATGATAAAAATACATGGTTTGACATAAAACTTGTTATAAAAACAGTATTAAAAATATTTAAAAAAGACGGAGCAATTTAGTTTGAAAGAAAATACTTTCATTCCTATATGTGTACTTAACAAAAAAGAGGAAGGAATGGGATTTTAAAATGAAAAATATAAAGATAATTGTAGCAACTCATAAAAAGTATGAAATGCCAGAAGATAATATGTATATTCCAGTACAAGTAGGAAAAGAAGGAAAACAAGATTTAGGATATACACCAGATAATACAGGAGAAAATATATCTCTAAAAAACCCTTATTATTGTGAACTAACAGGGTTATATTGGGCATGGAAAAATTTAGATGCAGAATATATAGGATTAGTACATTATAGAAGATATTTCTCAAATAAAACAATATTAACTAAAGATATAAAACAAAGATTAACTAAAATATCAAGTATAAATGAAATAGATAGAATGTTAGAAAGTACAGATATAATATTGCCTAAAAAAAGAAAATATTATATAGAAGATTTATATTCACATTATAAGCATACTATGTATGTAGAACCACTAGATAGGACTAAAGAAATAATTGATAAAAAATATCCTGAATACAGTAAAGAATTTGAAAAATTACATAAAAGAACATCTGCACATATGTTTAATATGTTTATAATGAAAAAAGAAAAGTTAAATGAATATTGTACATGGCTTTTTGATATATTATTTGAATTAGAAAAATTAGTAGACGTAAGCAAGTACGATTCATTTCATGCAAGATTTTTTGGAAGAATTAGTGAACTTTTATTAGATGTATGGATTAATACTAACAAGTTATCATATAAAGAAATAAAAGTTATAGACATAGAAAATGTTAATTGGATAAAAAAAGGAAAAGCTTTTTTAAGTGCAAAGTTTACAGGTAAAAGATATGAAAAAAGTTTTTAGGAGAAAAAATGAAATTAGAAACAACAAATATTTTTAAAAATTTATCATTAAGTAAATCTAATAATTTAATAATATTAGATGAAAAACAATTGAAGCAATTACAAAAGGTTATATTGTCAATAGCAGATGATATTATAACAATATGTGAAGAAAACAATATAGTATATCATCTTACAGGAGGAAGTGCTTTAGGGGCAATAAGACATAAAGGTTTTATACCATGGGATGATGATTTAGATATAGATGTAGGAAGAAAAGACTATGATAAATTAATAAAATTAATAAAAGATAAATATAGAGAAAAATACTATATACATAATCCTTATAATTTAGAAGGATTTAATATTCCAGCGACTCAAATAAGATTAAAAGGAACAAAAGTAAGAGGTTGTAATGATGCAGACCCAAGTCAATGTGGAGCATATATTGATATCGCAATAATGGAAAATACATTTAATAATAAATTCTTAAGAGGAATACATGGGACTATTAGTTTAATGCTTGGATTTATAGTATCATGTAGAAGGTTTGCTAGAGATAAAAGATATTTACTTGATATGGTAAAGGAGGACGAAGAAATATCTAAAACATTTAAAGTAAAAATACAGATTGGAAAAATAATGAGTTTTCTTACTTTAAGAAGATGGATATTAATTTATAATGGTTGGAATAAAATTTGTAAAAATTATAATTCAAAATATGTAACAGTGCCAACAGGAAGAAAGCATTTTTTTGGTGAACTATATGAAAGAAAAGATTTTTATGAATCAAAAACAGCAGAATTTGAAGGTAGAAAATGGAAAGTGCCAAAAGAATATGATAAATATTTAAAGCATATGTATGGAGATTATATGAAAATTCCTGACAGAGATAAAGTTGAAAAACATGTATTATTAGAATTCGATTTAAAAGGAGAAAATAATAATGAAAGAACTAATTAAAGAATTATATGGCAAATTTTTTTTTATTATATTTAAGCTTTTTCCATTAAAAAATAAGGTAGTTTTTTGTAGTTTTTGGGGTGAAAACTGTTCCGATAATCCAAAATATATTTCAGAAGAATTATTGAAAGAAAAATCAAATATAAAACAAGTATGGATAATAAGAAAAAACACAAAAATAGAAAAAAATCCAAACATAAAATATGTAAATTGGGGAAATTTAAGTATGATTTATGAACTTGCGACTGCAAAGGTTTGGGTAGATAATCATACAAAACCTGTTTGGATTTCAAAAAGAAAAAATCAATTTTATATAGAAACATGGCATGGTGGACTAGGAATGAAAAAAATAGAAGCTGATTTAGGAAAAAATTTAAAACCTAAGTCAAAAAAGCAAATTATGCATAATTCATATATGGCAGATTTGTTTATTTCAAATTCTAATTTTTTAACGCAAATTTATAAAAGAGCATTTTGGTATAAAGGAGAAATCCTAGAATGTGGATTTCCTAAAAATGATATATTTTTTGCAGAAAAAGAAAAATTAGATAATGTAAAAAATAAAGTATACAAATTTTTTAATATACCAGATAATAATAGTATAGTGTTATATGCACCAACATATAGAAAAGATTTCTCATTAGATTATTATGACATACAATTTAATAAACTAATAAAAACGTTAAATGAAAAATTTCATAAAGATTTTATATGTATGGTAAGATTACATCCTAGAATGAAAAATATGTTTGAAAATATGCATATTAATAATGAACAAGTTATAGATGGATCTAAATATAATGATATTCAAGAATTAATAATAGCAAGTGAAGTATTTATAACAGATTATTCTAGTGGTATATTTGATTTTGCATTACAATTTAAGCCTGGGTTTATATATGCAAAAGATATTAAAAAATATAAAAATGAAAGAGGATTGTATTTCGAGTTAGAAACATTGCCATTTCCACTTTCTACAACAAATAAAGAATTAGAAGAAAATATAGAGAAATTTGATTACGAAAAATATAAACAAAAATTGTATAAATATTTCAATTTAAAAGAAGTTGGATTAAAAGAAAAAGGAAATGCTTCTAAAAAAGTGGTAGAAATAATTTTACAATATATAAGTTAAGTAGGTTAAGGAATTTTTGTATGAATATATTCCTAACAAAAGTGAGGGAAAGAAAGGAATGGTTGTAAAAAATGAAAAAAATATTAACAGTATCAATAGCAGCATATAATGTGCAAAAATACATAGAAAATACAATAAATTCATTATTAGTAGATAATATAGAAGATTTAGAAATATTAGTAGAAGATGATGGAGGAACAGATAATACTGCTAATATAGTAAAAAAGTATGAAGAAAAATATCCAGGAATAATAAAATTAGTACATAAAGAAAATGGAGGTTATGGTTCAACAATAAATAAAAGTATAGAATTAGCTCAAGGAAAATATTTTAAACAACTAGATGGTGATGATTGGTATGAGCATGAAAATTTTGAAAAATTTTTAGAACTATTAAGGAAAACAGATGCAGATGTAGTATATACACCTTTTTTAAAATTTTTTGAAAATGATAATCAATATGAACAAATAGACTTCTTTGATAAAAAAATAGATAAAATACATAATTTATCAGATATTATATTAAAATCGAATCATCATTTAAATATGTATACATTATGTTACAAAACAGAAATATTAAAAACAAACGGTATAAAGTTGTTAGAACATTGTTTTTATACAGATACTCAATATGCAATGTATCCAATAACTATGGCAAAAACAATAAATATTACACATATACCAATATATATATATAGAATTGGAAGAGAAGAACAAAGTATGAGTTTGTCAGGACATATAAAACATTATAAAGATCATGTTAGGGTTTCAAAAGATATTATTGATTTTTATAATAATAAAAAATTTAGTGAAAATATAAAAAAATATATATCAAATTATGCAGTAAAACATATTACAACAACAATTTCGGAGTTTTATATGGTTCTAGATAATACAAAAAATAATTTAGAGGAAATAAAAAAATTTGAAAAATATATTTTAGAAAATAGTAAAGAAATCTATAATAGAATAGAAGAAAAAAGTAAAATAATAAAGATATTAAGAAAAACTAATTATAATTATATTCTATATTCAATTATGACAAAATTAAAGAGAAAAAAAGTGAAAAAAGGATACAAATAAACTATATAAAGGAGAATAAAAATGAATTTTGCAATAATATTTGCTGGTGGTGTTGGCAAAAGGATGAAAACAAATGGAATACCAAAGCAATTTTTACAAATAGAGGATAAACCAATAATAATACATACACTAAAAGTATTTGAACAAGCAGAAAAGATAGATGGAATAGTAATAGCTTGTATTGAATCTCATATAGATGAATTAAAAAGATTGATTAAAAAATATGAATTAAAAAAAGTAATTTCTGTTGTAAAAGGTGGAAAAACAGGACAAGAATCAATTATAAACGCATTAAAGGAAGCAGAAAAAAACAGCAAATCAGAAGAAGATATTGTCTTAATACATGATGGAGTAAGACCTATAATAGATGAGAACTTAATAAACAATAACATTGAAAGTGTGAAAGAGTTTGGAACAGCAATAACATGTTTAAAACAAAGAGAGACAACTATCATATCGAAATCACATGATAAAGTAGAAGAAATAACAGAAAGAGATGATACATTTATTGCTAGAGCTCCACAATCATTTTATTTAAAAGATATTTTAGAGGCAGAAAATAAATCATTAGAAAATAATGATTTATATTGTATTGACTCATGTAGTGTAATGAGAAAATATGGAAAACAAAAAAATCCTCATATAATAGAATGTAGTAGCGATAATATAAAAATTACTACACCAGAAGACTATTATATAGCAGAGGCTTTAATAAGAGAAAAAAGAAATAGAGATATTTTAGGAATTTAGTATTTTTGTTATAGAAAGGGATTACTATGAATAGTATTTTTCAAAACGATTTAGAAGAAATTATAAGCACACCGTTAATAGATTGGGAAGAATTAAGAAATAAAAAAATATTTATAACAGGAGCGACTGGTTTAATTGGCTCTATTTTAGTAAAAGCAATTATATTAAAAAATAAAAAAGAAAAACTAGATATTAAATTAATTCTATTAGTTAGAAATAAAAAAGAGGCAGAAAAAATATTTGGAGAAGAAAACATTGAATATATAATATCAAGTATAGAAAAATATAAACCTACAAATTTAGAAATAGATTATATAATACATGGAGCATCACCAACAAAGTCTAAATACTTTATAGAAAAACCAGTAAAAACAATAGATATTTCAGTAATAGGAACAAAAAATATTTTAGAACAAGCAAAAATTAGTAATATAAAATCAATGGTATATCTATCATCAATGGAAATGTATGGAGTATTAGATGAACAAAATGTAACAGAAGATAGACAAGGATATATAGATCCTTTAAATACTAGAAGCACATATTCACAGGGAAAAAGAATATGTGAATTATATAATTTTTGCTATTTTAAAGAATATAATCTCCCTACAAAAATAGCTAGAATAGCTCAGACATTTGGAGCAGGAATAAGTGAAAAAGAAAATAGAGTATATAAGGTGTTTGCAGATTCAGTGATAGAAAAGAAAGACATTATATTAAAGTCGGAAGGAACAACGATTGTAAATTTTTCTTATACAACAGACACAGTTATAGGTCTGTTATATATTTTGTTAAATGGAAAAGAAGGAGAAGCTTATAATTTAGTGTCAGATAAAAATAATATGACAATTTTAGATAGTGCAAAATGGTTGGCAGAAACATATGGAGATGGTAAAGTTAATGTAAAAATTGAATTACCTACATATGAGACTGGATTTGCACCAAATAATAAGATGATATTAAATAATGAAAAACTTAAAAAAATTGGATGGAATTGTAAGTATAATATAAAACAAGGATATGATAGATTAATAAAATATTTACAAGAAGAAAAGGAAAAAAAGAATGATAGATAAAGCAATAAAATTTTTAAAAAATAATTTTATTTTATTTTTTATTTTATATTATTTTACACTATTTCTAGATACAACATCATTAGAAATAGACTATCCAATAATAGAAACAATCTCTAAAATTTTAAGATATGTCGCATATTTCTTATTTTTTATAAGATTAATATGTATTTTACCAGAATATAAAAAAGATATTTTTGGTAAAAAATGGAAAGACAATTCTTTTATAGTAAAATGTATATATATAGTAATAATAATTATGATTGTAAGTTTAGTAATAAATTTTTTAACTACTGGAAACAGAAGATTAATATTTTTAATTTTTGTATTAATAACATGTTATAAGACAGATTATAATAAAATAATAAAAACAACGATGAATTTGCAAATAATGTTAACTAGTATATTAGTATTATTTTCAATAATGGGGGTAACACAAAATTATGTAATAAAAAGAAGTGGACAAGGAGCAAGAAATTCTTTGGGTTTTTTATATCCAACCAATCTTTCACAGATGATAGTATTTTCATCAATTTTATATTTATATGAAAGAAAAGGCAATGTAAATATAAAAAAATTATTTTTTATACAATTATTAAATTCATTTACATATTTTATAACAGATTCTAGAACAGAATTTATAATGTTAGAAACAATAATAATAATAATGTTAATTTATAAAATATTTATTAAAATGCAGAAAACACAAATATTAGAAAAAGTAAAAAAAATCTATTCATATATTTTTTTAAGAATATTCGTGTTTTTACCAATAGTAAGTTTAATAGTAGTAATGTGCTATCCTCTAGGAGGAGTTTGGAATAAATTGAACAATGTGCTTTCAAACAGATTAAAACAAACCTATGATAATATTATAGAATATAATTTACATCCATTTGGAGAAGATGTAGACTTTATCGGGTTAGGTTTAAGAGAAAAAATCGAGTACGGAAAATATGAAAGTAATTTTGTAGACAATGAGTATATTCATATGATGTTTAATGAAGGATATGTTTTTGCAATAGGATTTATATTAATAATTAATTTATTATTAATAATGTTATATGAAAGGCAAAGATACAAAGAAATAATACTTTGTAGTATTTATCTAGCATTTGGAGTATTAAATCCAAGAATAGTAAATATATTATATTGCCCAATATTATTTATGATAATACCAATAATTTCAGAATATAAAAATAATTATATAAAAAATAAAATAATAGACATAAGTTAGGAAGTGCACAACATGGCTAAAAAACAATTACCAAAAATTATATATATAATTTAATATATCAAATTTTAGTTTTAATATTACCATTAATTACTACACCATATATTTCTAGAGTATTAGGAGCTGAAAATATAGGAATATATAGTTATACAATATCAATTGTTACATATTTTATTTTATTTGGTTCATTAGGGGTGGCTTTATATGGAAGAAGGCAAATAGCATATGAACAAGAAAAAGGGAAAAAATATAGTAAAACTTTTTGGGAAATATTTTTATTAAGAATTATAACAATGTTAATTTCAACAATAATATTTTATTGCATATTTGTAAATGGAGAAAAATATCAACTTTATTATAAAATATTATTATTAGAATTATTAGCTAACTGTTTTGATATAAGTTGGTTCTTCCAAGGTTTAGAAGAATTTAAAAAAACAGTTACAAGAAATGTTATAATTAAATTGATAAGTGTAATATGTATATTTACATTTATAAAAACACATGAAGATTTACCAATGTATTTTGTAATATATGTATTATCAACTTTAATAGGAAATATTTCTCTATGGTTTTATCTTCCAAAATTTTTAAAAAAAGTAAGACTAAAACAGCTAAATTTAGTAAAGCATATTAAACCTACAATTGGACTATTTATACCACAAATCGCAATACAAGTATATACAGTATTAGATAAAACAATGATAGGATTTATAATATCTGACAAATCTGAAGTTGGATTTTATGAGCAAAGCCAAAAAATAATAAAAGTGTTATTGACAATAATAACTTCATTAGGAACAGTAATGTTACCAAGGATAGCAAATATTTTTGAAAAAGGTAATAAAACTCAAGTAAATACTTATATGAAAAAGTCTTTCAATACAGTATATTTATTGGCATTCCCAATGATATTTGGAATTATTGCTGTATCTCCAAATTTTGTGCCAATATTTTTTGGACAAGGATATGAAAGAGTGGTAAGTCTAATGAGTATTACTAGTTTAATATTATTATTTATAGGTTTAAGTAATGCAACAGGAACTCAATATTTATTACCGACTAAAAGGCAAAAAGAATATACAATTTCCGTAATAATTGGAGCATTAGCTAATTTTATATTAAATATATGCTTGATTTGGAAATTTGGTGCAATAGGTGCTTCTATAGGAACGGTAGTTGCAGAATTAACTGTAACATTAGTCCAAATATATTTTGTGAGAAAAGATTTCAACATAAAAAAAGTAATATTTCTTGCTAAAAACTATTTTATTTCAGCTTTAGTAATGTTTATAGTATGTATAATTGTAGAAAAAATAGTAAAAGATAATGTAGAAACTTTAATAGCTCAACTTGTTTTAGGAGTAATAACATATGGAATATGTTTATTAATATTAAAGGATGAATTTTTACAAGAAATTATATGCAGAATAAGAAATAAAGGACTACAAATAAAGGGGAATATTAAGAAATGAATATAGCAAAAACAGTAAAAACTAAAGAAAAAGAGAAAGGTTTACCTATTAAAAAACATAACGGAATAATAAGTTTTTGGAAGTTTATGTTTTGTATGATGATAGTAGTTTTTCATTTAACAGAAAAAAATGGAGGAATAGGGATTTTTTCGGCTGGAAGGATTGGAGTTGAATTTTTCTTTATTGTATCAGGGTACTTTATGACTAAAAAAGCTTTAAGTAAAGAAGATAATTGTACAAATATAGGAAAAGAAACATTTCAATATGTATGGAAAAAAGCAATATCTTTTTTTGATTATATGCTTATTGCATTTATAATTTCTTTTTTTGTAAAGAATTGGGTTAGTACTTTCAAAAAAAATGAAATAGTAAACTCAGTATGGAATCTATGTTTTTTAGAAATGTCAGGCATTAAATCTACCGCAGTAGTAGGGCAAACATGGTATATATCAGCAATGTTAATTTCAATGTTAATTTTATATCCACTCATAAGAAGGTATAGAAAAAATTTTACATATTTAATAGCACCATTAATTGTAATATTTATAGGAGGATGGATATCGCATAAATATGGAAACATAACTGGACCAACAGTATGGACAGGATTAATATATAAAGGACTATTAAGAGCAATATTTGAATTAGCAATAGGTTCTATTCTATATGAATTTTCTAATAAAATAAAAACAATTAATTTTAATAAAGTTGGAAAAATATTTTTAAATATAATAGAATTAGTAGGATTTTCTTCCATCTTTATAATTATAAATATAAAAGATGCATCAAATAAATATGATTTTATAATGATATTAATAATTTCTATATCATTAGCTATAGCCTTTTCAGAAAAAACTATACTATATAATTTATCTAATAATAAATTTTGTTATTATTTAGAGAAATTAAGTTTACCTATATATTTAAATCATATTTGGATAATATTAATAATAAATAAAACTTTGCCACAATTATCATATTGGAGAAAATTAATTATCCTGTTAATATTTACAATAATTATTTCAATAATAATACAACAATTTATTACTTTAATAAGAAAAGTAAATCTTAGAAATGTATTAAAAAAAGTTTTTATATGTGAAAAATAAAAAGGAGTTGAGTTATGTATGAAAAAATATAATTATTTAATAGTAGGTTCAGGTCTATTTGGTTCAATATTTGCTTATGAAGCAAACAAGAGAGGAAAAAAATGTCTGGTAATAGACAAGCGTGAGCACATAGGTGGAAACATTTATACAGAAAAAATAGAAGGAATAAATGTACACAAATATGGAGCACATATATTTCATACAAGTAATAAAGAAATATGGAATTACATTAACCAATTTGCAGAATTTAATAGATACACAAACTCTCCTATTGCAAGATATAAAGATGAGTTATATAATATGCCATTTAATATGAATACATTTAATAAATTATGGGGAGTAGTAACACCAGCTGAAGCAAAGAAAAAAATAGAGGAAGAAAAAAGAGAAGCGGGAATTGTTGAACCAAAAAATTTGGAAGAACAAGCTATTAGCTTAGTTGGAAGAACTATATATGAAAAATTAGTAAAAGGATATACAGAAAAGCAATGGGGGCAAAAAGCAACAGAATTGCCAAGTTTTATAATAAAAAGATTACCAGTAAGATTTATATATGACAATAATTATTTTAATGATATTTATCAAGGAATACCGATAGGAGGTTATGCTTCTATAATTGAAAAAATGTTAAAAGGAATAGATATTAAATTAAATTGTGATTTCTTTGATAATAGAGAAGAATTAGAAAACATAGCCGAGAAAATAGTTTTTACAGGTCCAATAGATAAATTTTATAATTATAAATATGGAGAACTTGAATATAGAAGTCTAAGATTTGAAACAGACATATTAGATGAAGAAAATTATCAGGGAAATGCAGTAGTGAATTTCACAGAATATGAAGTTCCATATACAAGAATTATTGAGCATAAACATTTTGAATATGGGGCAAGTTTGGGAAATTTAGCAGAAGGAATAGCAAAAGAAAAGACGATTATTACAAAAGAGTATCCAGATATGTGGAAACAAGGAAAAGAGCCATATTATCCTATAAATAATGATAAAAATAATAATTTATATACAAAATATTTTGAATTATCTAAAAAAGATAAGAATGTTATATTTGGAGGAAGACTAGGTTTATATAAATATTTTGATATGGATAAAGTAATTGAAGCAGCTCTTAAATGTGTTAATTCTGAATTTGATAATATTTTTTAGCATAAAAAATAAAGTAGATAAATACAAATCTGCTTTATTTTTTTATGTATTAGGAAATAACTTGAAACTTTTTGGTTTCACAACTTAAATTGAAAATAAATATTAAATATTTTATTTTCAAAAGAAAGTTATACTTCCCTATTGTATAAAAGTCGCTGTGCTCTAACGGTTGCACTCAATTTTACTTACGTAAAATTGGCGCAGAACAAATTTACTATTCTACTCTTCTTTCTTTTCTTTCATTATTAGAATTATTCACATTGCACATTTTTTCATACTCTTTGCACTTTATCCTATAATCCATTTGCATGCATAAATACTTATAATAGCTATAAGCTTGCTCATATTGCATTACTGGATTAAACATAGGATCTTTATAAAAATCATTCATATCAGGTCCTTGAGACATACCAAAATCCATATAAGGAGAATTAAAATCTCTTTCCATTTATACAAAACCTCCTGTTATATAAAAATTAAAAGTTATTAAAATATTTTTCAGCTTATTTTAATAAAAATCTAATCATGTTGCTTCTGTTCTTTTATAAAAATATATTCTAAATAAAATTAAATATGCTTATAAATTAAAATTAAAAAAAGGAATTACACTAATTGCAATAAAAGTGTATAAAGCAGCAAAAAGACCATGTAATATCTTACCATAAAGGTATGGTTTTATTGAAAGATCTGTTTTTGAAGTAATACTTAAAACTTGAAGAAATATTGACAATCCTCCACAACCTAAAATAAATGCAGAAATTATTACATTTATAGAAATATTCTTTATAGCTATATTAGAAATAAGCTCAATTCCATTAGTAATTTCTAAAATTCCTGTTAATATGGCAGGAATAAAACTTGTATCTAAATTTAAAGAATTAAACAAAGGAACAAAAAGTAAACTAATAGAATTTAAAATACCACTTGCTTTTAAAATAGAAATAATACTAGAAAAAAGAACAACAAATCCACCAATAAGTAAAATAGTGCTGGTTGCACTTGTTATACTTTCAGCTAAAACTTCTCCTAAATTATGAACAGACACAGTTGTAGAAGACTTTGATGTATTTTTATTTTTTAAATCATATTTATTTTCTTCATCTTTAAATTTCCAATACCTAAAAATAAAACCAACAGTAAAACAAGCTAGAATATGAGTAATAAATAATAAAGCTCCGATTGTAGAATTTCCAAACATACTAATACCAACTGTACCAATTATAAAAAGAGGGCCTGAATTATTTGTAAAACTAAGTAACCTTTCACATTCTACTTTAGAACATATGTTATTTTCTCTAAAATTACAAGCAATTTTAGCACCAATAGGATAACCACTAATTAATCCCATAACTAATGCAAAACTACCTTCTCCTCTTATATTAAATAAAGGTTTCATCCATTTATTTAGTATAATTCCTAAAAAATTTATAATATTAGTATGCATAAGAAGTTCTGTTGCAACAAAAAAAGGAAATAAAGAAGGAACAACAGAACTAGCCCATAACAAAAGACCAGATTTTACAGCAGGCAAATTGTTTTTGGAAAAAACAAGAAGAGAAATAGCAAAAGTTGTAAATAAAAAAAGAAAAAGATTTTTTTTTAATTTAATAACATAAAAATTAAATTTGGAAAACATTTTAGAAAAAATATATTTATTTTTGTAAGAACCTAAAAAAACTAATTATAGTTTAATTTTTATGTCATAAACTACTAATTTATACATGTAATTATCTAAAATAAAGATAACAGGAATGTTTTGTAATGGTTATATAAAATGCTAAATTCAAAAATTGACAATTATTTTGTTTTTTGGTATTATCACACTATAACATAATGTCTTTAATTAAGAAGATAAAATTTTAATTTTTATGTTAGTAAAATAGAAAGAAAAGGGTATTTATGAAAAATTCAAGAGATGTAATCCAAAAAATAGAAGAAATATATAATCTAAATGAAGAAGTAACAAAAGAAGTAGTAAAACAAGAAATAGAAGAAGCAAAACATTCAAAAAATTTATATTTGATTTTAAAAAACATAATGAAAAAAGATTTAGATTTTGGAGATAAAGAAATAGAGAATAAATTAATAAATTATTATATGGAAAATGTTCCTTATATAGGATATTGCCATAAATACTGGAAGGTTAAGAAACAAATTTTAAAAGAAAGATATAATATAGATTGGTACATGCCATCTGAAGAAAATCCTTATGTGATATATGATTAGTTAAAGTCTATTGATTTTTTAAAGTTATAAACCTAAAAAGGAGAAAACATTAAATGGAAGAGAAAAAACTAAAGATTTATAAAAAAAACAATATATTACATATTATAAACCAGATAAAGTTCTATAGAATAAAAAAGAAAAGACAGAAATTTTATAGATTATATCTCAGAACAAAACCTGAGAAAAAAATGAATATTTTATTAAAATCCAATAAATATTATATAATACCTGAAATAGAAGATTATCCTCATGAAAATGAAAATGAATTTTCTGATGCTAAAATTCGTATAAAAGCAGATATATTTACATATGATATTTTTCAGAAAAACGATAATTATTTACATAAACTTATATCTGATGCAATGAAATTACCTGGTGAGTTAGACCATAGAACAACAGAAATTTTAGATAATAGCGAAGAACATGATAAAATAATAAATAAACTTTGTGAAAAAAAATATAAACAATTGATTGAAATTCTAATAAATGAAGAAAATAAGAAAGAATTCAAAAATTTAACAGATAAAGAAAAAATAGAAAAACTCTATAAAAAAGTGATAAGAAGTTTAGCAATAGATGAAAAAATAAATATTATATTAGATTTAGAAAATGAAGATATAAAGTTATATATTCTTAAACTCATAAAAGAAATGAATTTAGAAAAAAGAAAAATTATAAAAAAAGTATGTAAGTACGAAAAGATTGTAAAAAAAATTAAAAGATTAAAAACAGATGAAGATAAGACAGAATTTATACTAAGCATAGATGATAATTACATAAAGATAGAATTATTAAAATATGTGAATTTAAACAAAAATAGAGATAGGATTATAAATAGTCTAAAATGCACGATAGACCCAGAATTGAAGAATAGAGTACAACTGGCACAAGAAATGATAACAGAATTTTGTGAAGATTTAAGTAATAACTTTGATAAAGAAAAACAAGAAAACATGGAGATGGCTTTTTTTAGTACAGATGTAAGATTTTTTACAAATAAAGAGAAACAGAAAAATTTAAGAATAAAAGGTTACGCAAAATGTATAAAAAAAGAAATATCAATAAAAAAAGAAGAGAATATTAAAGAGAGCTTGTATACATTAATACATGAATATGGACACATGTTTAACCTAGCAAAGGTTATTAATTTGTGTAAATATAGAAGTAATGCAATCGATGAAGGAACGCAAGATTTATTTGCTGAAATGGTAATTAATCATTATATAGAAAAACATGGAAATATTATAATCATAGATGGAAAAAAAATCAAATTTGAATACCCAGTAATTAATAATAGTGGATACTATTTTGAGAATGCTTGGCAAAGAACTTTGTTATATCCTTTGCAAGAAGAAAAAAAAGATATAGATACATTAATTGAATATCAGTTAGGAGATAAAAATAAATATATAAAAATGGTTTTTCAAGACAAAATTTTAAAAAAAATACAAGAAAATTGTTATACTGATATGCTAAGTACTTTTTCACAATCAGATATATATAATTCAAGTAAAGCTTACAAAAAAATAAATAAAGATTCTATTTATTATAGAAGAAATTGGCTATTGGCAGCATTTCAATTACAAAATAGATTGAATGAAAAAGGAGTTAATGTAAATATTCTTGATAATAAAATTGATTCTATTGACTTAGCAAAAAAATATTTTAAAGGAAAAAGAATTGATGAAATCGAATCTCAAGAATTAGAAGAATTCATAGATTTATACTTTGATAATGACTGTGAAAATATTAATGGTGAAGATCTATTTGAAAATTATTTATTATATATTAAAGATAAGGCAATTCCCAAAAAAACTTTTACAATTTTAAAAAATTTAGCTGTTGTAAAAAGAAATGTGCCAAGTCTGTTTTTTGGAAGAATAGATGTAGATTTAATTTTTAATGAATGTATAGAAATAGAATTAAAAAAAATTTCTGAAGGACAAAGTTTGGAAGAAACTTTTAAAAAATTTAATGCAGTAAAATCTTTACTAAAAAAGCCATTGGTTAAACAAGATGAACCTATGCTAAATTTGCAATTAAAATATTTAGAGCAAATAGAAAAAGAAATACAAAATGATAAAAATAAAGTAGAAGAGACAATAAAAGTTTTAACAGAAAAAGGATTTAATTTTGATAAAAGTATTGTCGAGTTTTTAAAAAAATATGGAATTGAAATAAATGATAATTTAGACTTAAAGCTTGAAAACTCACATAAAAATAAAAATGATTCTGAAATACAATTATAAAAATATATTTGTTAAAACCAAATAAAAATGTTATAATCATAAAAAAAATAATAAAATAAGAATATGTAACTTAGACAAATGATGAGAATATTTCAAAATCATAAATTTAAGAAAAACATCATTCATTATTAAAAAAGTGAAAAATTATTAGATTTTCATATCAAAAAAAAGAAAGAGAGGTTTTTAAGTATGAGAAAATATTTTGGTACAGACGGAATAAGAAGAATAGCAAACACAGAATTAACACCAGAGCTAGTTTATAAAGTTGCAAAAGCAGGAGCATATGTACTATCAAAACACACAAACCATACACCAACAATTTTAATAGGAAGAGACACTAGAATTTCAGGAACATTAATAGAAAGTGCTATGGTATCAGGATTTTTAAGTTATGGAGCAAATGTAAAATTACTTGGAGTATTGCCAACACCAGCAGTTGCTTATTTAACTAGAAAATTAAAAGCAGATGCAAGTGTTGTAATTTCGGCATCACACAATACATTTGAATTTAATGGAATAAAATATTTTAGTAACAAAGGAATGAAAATACCAGATATATTAGAAGAAGAAATAGAAGAAATAATGGAGTCTAATAATCTTGTAGAAATGACTGCTAAAAATGAAAAAATAGGAGTTTCTGAATATAGAGAAGATTTAGTAGAAGAATATGTATATTTCTTTAGAAAGAACTTTGATGATAATATAGAAAAATTTAATAAAAAAGATTTTATAGTAGGAATAGACTGTGCAAATGGAGCTACATATAAAGTAGCAGAAAAAATCTTTACTACTTTAGGAATAAAACATAAAATAATAAATAATAATCCAAATGGTGTAAATATTAATGCTAGTTGTGGCTCAACACATCTTGAAGCAATAAAAGAATTTGTTAAAAAAAATAATCTAAGTTTAGGAATTGCCTTTGACGGAGACGGTGATAGATGTCTTGCTGTAGACGAAAAAGGAGAAGAAATAGACGGAGATAAAATAATTGCAATTTTGTCAAACTATTTAAGAAAAAAAAGAAAATTAAATAAAGATACAATTGTTTCAACAGTAATGAGTAATTTAGGCCTTCATAAATATGCAAGAGATAATGGACTAAACTATATACAAACAAAAGTTGGCGATAGATATGTTTTAGAAGAAATGTTAAAAGAAGGATATAATTTAGGTGGAGAACAATCTGGGCATATAATATTATTAGATTATAATCCAACAGGAGACGGAATATTAACAGCATGTATGCTAATTCAAGCAATTTTAGAGGAAAATGTTAAAGCATCAGAAATTGCAGAAATAATAAAATTATATCCACAAGTTCTTCTAGGGGCAAAGGTAGATGCAGATAAGAAGTATGATTTTGATAAAGATGAAGAAATAAATCAAGAAATTCAAAAATTAGAAAAAGAATTTGCAGGAAATGGAAGAGTTTTAATTAGAGCCTCAGGAACAGAGCCTTTAGTAAGAGTAATGATAGAAGGGGAAGATCAAGAGTATATAACTAAAAAAGCCAAAGAAATGGTAGATTTAATAGAAAAAAAATTAAGGTAAAATATAAAGCTGTAAATTTAAATAATAAATTTAATTAAAAAAGTTCTACTCCTTTTTCTTTGCTAATATATATTAGTAAAAGAAAAAGGAGGAATTTTATGCGATATGTACAAGAAACTGACAAGCCAAGTAAAATAAAAAAATTTTTTAATTATATACAAGTCCAAGATAATCATATAATTTTACCAATACAGGAAGAAAAAATAGACATAAAAAAAGCAGAAATTTTAGCAAATAGAACAATAAAAATATTAAATAAAAACAATACCAAAAAAATAGTATTAAGTAAAACAATGAAAAAACAAGAAAAATATATAAATTTTTTAATTTCAAAAAAAATAGAAATAGTAGATTCAAAATGGTTATTCGAAGTAGTATCATATGATGTTATAGAATACATATTAAATAAAAGAAAACAAAAAAAGGAATTTTCAGAAATAACTGTATTAATAAATGAAAATACATTTATGGGAATTGATATTATAAAACTTTTTGCAAAAAGTTTTAAAAGAGTAAATATAGTAAGTAAAGAAATAGAAAAATTTAAAAAATTAGAAGAACAGTTGCAAGAACAAGGAATTATAATTACAGTTAGTAATAATAAAAGGACTAGCTTAAAAAAAGCAGAAATAATATTAAACATTGACTTTTCAAAAGAAACTATAAATAAATATAATATTTATGAAAATGCAGTAATAATAAATATTAAGGGAAATGTTAAGATAGATAAAAAAAGGTTTGATGGAGTTGTAATAAATGATTATGATGTGTTATATCAAAATAGTGAAATAGAATCAGAAATAAAAAGTAATTATTTAGAAAAATTTGATAAAAAAGATATATATGAAGCTCAATTTTATAAAACTCAAAATTTTGATAATGTTAGAAAAATAATTAAAAAGGATAATGTATTTATTAGTAAATTAATTGGAAACAATGGAGTAATTGAGAATTTTTGAATCTTTTAAATATCATCTTCTCATAAGTACTGCTAAGGATATTAATTAAATTTTTATTAAGAAAGTAGAAAAATTTCAAAACTACTTTTTTTTTTCATAAAAGTATAATATAATAAGAATGCCAAAAAAAGACATTATTGTAAAAATAGATAAAGATTGAAAAATAATTGTATTTTTTCTAATTAGATTTATACATTAGGAAACACTTTGAAACTTTTTAGTTTCACAACTCAAAGTGAAAATAAATATTATATATTTTATTTTCAAAAGAAAGGAATGTGAGTAAAAAAATGGCAGATGATAAAAATAAAAAGAAAACAAAAAAGAATGCTGTAAAACCACAAAAAGTAAAGAGAAATAAAAATACATCACAAGAAACCAAAAGAGTACCTGAAGTAAAGAAAGACTCAAAAAATGCAAATAAAAAAGGTAAAGAGAAAAAAAGTAAACATCCAAAACTAATGCTAGCATTAAAAATATTTATAATTATATTTTTACTTGCATGTGTAATTGGTGCTGGAATAATTGCAGGAATTTTCTTTGGACTTTTTGGGAATGATTTTGAAATTACAAAAGATGAATTAAAAATTGCAGAATCTAACTCTGTAATAGTAGATCAAAATGGAAATGTAATTGCAAGTTTAAGTGGAGATGAAAAAAGAAAAATAATAACATTAGAAGATATGGCAGAATATCTTCCAAAAGCATATGTTGCAATAGAAGATGAAAGATTTTATAAACATAGTGGAGTTGACTTTAAAAGAACAGCAGGAGCAATATTACAAACAATCACAGGAAATTCCTCATATGGAGGTAGTACAATTACTCAGCAATTAGTAAAAAATATAACTAAAGATAAAGAAAGTCAAGGTCTTGCTGGTATAATGAGAAAAGTAAAAGAATGGGCAAAAGCATATCAGGTAGAAAGAATGATATCAAAAGATCAAATTCTGGAACTATATTTAAATATATTATTTGTAGGTTCACAAAATTTGCATGGAGTTGAATTAGGAGCAGAATATTACTTTAATAAAAGTGCAAAAGACTTAGACTTAGCAGAATGTGCATTTATGGCAGGAATTAATAATTCACCAAATTCATATGACCCATATAGCACAGAAAAAGACAATTCAGAAAAAATAAAAAATAGAACACTAACAGTACTTGCAAAAATGAAAGAATTAGGTTACATAGAAAGCGAAGAAGACTATAATACAGCTGTTGCGAAGGTAGAAGCAGGATTAACCTTCCAAAAAGCAGATGTTAATTCAGGAAATGTATATTCATATCACACAGATGCTGTAATAGATCAAGTAATAACACAAGTGATGGAAGAAAAAAATATTTCAAGAGAATTAGCAGAAAACTATGTATATAGTAGTGGATTAACAATATATTCAACAGTAGATACAAATATTCAAACAAGAATGGAAGAAGAATATGCGAAATCAACTTATGTAGTAAAAGGAAGAGAAAAGAAAAATGGAGAATTACTAAATGAACATTCACAATCAGCTATGGCAGTAATTGATTACAAAACAGGAAATGTAGTAGGAGTAGTTGGTGGATTAGGAGAAAAAACTGCAAGAGGATTTAATAGAGCAACACAAATGGTAAGACAGCCAGGTTCATCTATAAAGCCAATAGCAGTAGTTGCACCAGCACTACAAGAAAAAGTTATAACAGCTGCAACAACATATTATGATGTAAAGACAAATTTTGGTGGAAACTATGAACCAAAAAATGACGGAAATAAATATGATAATGGTCCAATAACTATAAGGAACTTTATTGCTAAATCAAGAAATATTCCAGCACTAAAAATTATGTCAGACTTAACACCTAAAAAATCTATAGAATATCTACAAAAAATGGGAATAACATCTTTAAAAGAAGATACAGATGATACAATAACTCTAGCAATAGGAGGAATAACAGACGGAATAAGTCCATTACAAATGGCAGCAGCATATGCAACAATAGCTAATGACGGAGAATATATAACACCAACATTTTATACAAAAGTAGTTGACAGTAGGGGAAATGTTGTATTAACTCCAAATCAACAAAAAACTAGAGTTTATAGTGAACAAAATGCATATATCTTAAAATCTATAATACAAGAACCAGTAACAAATAGTAGTGGAACAGCAACATATTGTAAAATTTCAGGAATGGATGTTGCAGCAAAAACAGGAACAACAGATGACAGTAAAGATAGGTGGCTTTGTGGATTTACTCCATATTATGCAGCAGCAACTTGGTTTGGATATGATGAACCAGAAGAGGTAAGATTTAGTGGAAGTCCTACAAATCCAGCAGGAAAAATTTGGAGTAGTATAATGAAAGACATTCATAAAGATTTGGAAAATGCAAAATTTACAAAACCAAGTGGAATTGTTGAAGCAACAGTATGTAAAGTATCAGGTTGTCTTGCATCTAATAGTTGTGGAGAAACATATAAAGAAATGTTTACATCAGACAATATGCCAGAAAAATGTGAAGGACATGGAACCCAAAAAATATGTACAGAGTCTAATAAAATAGCAACACAATATTGTCCAAGTGTAAAAACAAATTATTATGGAGGAGTAATTCCAACAGAACAAAATAAACCATGGAAAACAATTGGATCTGTTAAAACTTCTTCTGGAAGCAAAATATCAGAAACATGTACTATTCATACAGAACCAGAAGAAAAGCCAACAAATACAACAAACACAACAAATACAACAGGAAATACAAATACACAAAAACCAACAAATACAACCAACACAACAAATTCAACAGGAAATACAACAAATACACAAAAACCACAAAATAATACAAATACGCAAAAACCGCCACAGACAAATACAAGTAATCAAACTCCAAATCAGAATGTTACAGGAAATAAAACTCAATAAGGAGGTATATTTTGGATATATTTTTTTATAACACTCTTACAAAATCAAAAGAGACATTTAAACCAATAGATAATAAAGAAGTAAAAATTTATTCTTGTGGACCAACTGTATATAAAGATGCAACTATAGGAAATATGAGAACAAATTTATTTCAGGATACATTAAGAAAAGTTTTGAAATATAATGGATATAAAATAAAACATGTAATGAATATTACAGATGTAGGACATTTAGTTTCTGACGGAGACGAAGGAGAAGACAAAATGCTAAAATCTGCAAGAGAAGAAAATAAATCTCCGTTAGAAATAGCAAAACACTATACAGAACTATTTTTTGAAGATTTAAAAAAATTAAATATAGAAACACCAGAAATTATTTGTAAAGCAACAGAACATATAAAAGAAATGTTAGAATATGTAAAACAATTAATAGAAAATGGATATGCATATGAAACATCAACAGCTATATATTTTGATGTTTCAAAATTAGATAAATATGGTGTATTATCAGGAATAAATTTAGAAGAACAAAAAGCTGGGGCAAGAATAGAAATAGATAAAGAAAAAAGAAATCCATATGACTTCGCATTATGGATAAAAGCTCCTAAAAATCACTTAATGAAATGGGATAGCCCATGGGGACCAAGTTATCCAGGTTGGCATATAGAATGTTCTGCAATGGGTAGAAAATATTTAGGAGAACAATTTGATATTCATACAGGTGGAATTGACTTAATACCAACACATCATGAAAATGAAATTGCTCAAAGTAAAGGAGCATGTGGAAAAATACCTGCAAATTATTGGCTACATGGCGAATATCTATTAATAGACGGTAGAAAAATGTCAAAAAGCTTGGGAAATGTTTATTTATTAAAAGATATAGAAGAAAAAGGTTATGATCCTTTAGTATATAGATTATTTAATTATTCTTCACACTATAGAAATAAAATAAACTTTACTTGGGAAGCAATGGAAGGTGCAAGTAAATCATTAGAAAGATTAAGAAATAGTTATCAATTACATATAAAAGGAACAGATATTTTAAATGAAGAAGATAATAACAAACTTATAGAATTAGAAGAAAACTTTCATAAAGCTATAAATGACGACATGAATATGCCTCTTGCAATGAGTTTTGTTTGGGAAGTTGTTAGATTTGAAAAAAAATCTCCTGAAATTGCAAATTTATTATTAAAATTTGATACAATTTTAAGTCTTGAAATTGATAAAGATATAGAAAAGCAAGAAATTCCAGAAGAAATAAAACAACTATTAGAAGAAAGAAAAAACGCAAGAGAACAAAAAGATTGGAAAAAGTCAGATGAAATAAGAGATATACTAAAACAAAAAGGTTATATTGTTAAAGATACTAAAAACGGTGTAGAAATAAAAGGTGGTTAGAATATGTCAATACTAGTTACAGGTGGAGCAGGATATATTGGTAGTCATACAGTTGTTGAATTATTAAAAGAAGGAAAAGAAGTAGTAATTATAGATAACTTTTCAAATAGCAATCCACAAACTTTAGAAAAAATAAAAGAAATAACAAATAAAGATTTTAAATTTTATGAAATAGATTATTTAAATAAAGAAAAACTTAAAAAAGTTTTTGAAGAAAACAAAATAGATGCAGTTATAAATTTTGCAGGATATAAAGCAGTAGGAGAGTCTGTTAAAGAGCCAATAAAATATTATATAAATAATATTTCAGGAGCACTTGTATTATTAGAGACAATGAAAGAATTTGGAGTAAAGAAATTTGTTTTTAGCTCCTCTGCAACTGTATATGGAAATCCAGAAAAAGTTCCTTTAACTGAAGATAGTAAAGTTGGAGGAACAACAAATCCATATGGAACTACAAAATTTTTTATAGAAAGAATATTAGAAGATATATATAAATCATATAATACTTGGGATATATGTATATTAAGATATTTTAATCCTGTTGGAGCACATGAAAGTGGTTTAATAGGGGAAGAGCCAAAAGGTGTACCAAATAATTTAATGCCATATATTGTAAGAGTAGCAAGTGGTATTTTAAATGAATTATCTATTTTTGGAAACGATTATGATACAAAGGACGGTACAGGGGTAAGAGATTATATACATGTTGTAGATCTTGCAAAAGGACACATAAAAGCACTAGAAAAGTTGGATAAAGAGCAAAAGGGATTATTTATATATAATTTAGGAACTGGAACAGGTTATAGTGTTTTAGAAATGGTAAAAGCATTTGAAAAATCAACAGGAAAGAAAGTTAAATATAAAATTGCACCAAGAAGAGCAGGAGATATTGCAATATGTTATGCTGATCCAAGAAAAGCAAAACAAGAATTAGGTTGGGAAGCTAAAAAAACTCTTGAAGATATGTGTAGAGATTCTTGGAATTTTATTAATAAAAAATGTTAATTTAAAAGAGAATACTTACGTAATCTTTAGTTTTGAACAAAGTTAATAATACATAAAGTATATGTACTCAACGTAAAAATGAAGTGTTTGCAGGAGGCGAAGCCTCCTGAACACGAGATAGCAAAGAAAGGAAAAATGAAAATATGATAGATTTTAAACAAGAAATAGCAGAGCAAATCAGTAAAATTGTAAATATGAATAAAGAAGAATTAGAAAAATATATAGAAAAACCTAAAGACTTGAAAAATGGAGACTATGCTTTTCCTTGTTTTAGATTAGCAAAAGAATTAAAAAAATCTCCTACTTCAATTGCAGAAGATATTAAAAATCAAATTCATATAGATGAAGATATAATAGAAAAAGTTGATGTAGTAGGAGGATATTTAAATTTCTATATTCAAAAAGATAAATTAACAAAAGAAGTTGTATTTAAGATAGATAATGAAGAGGAATATGGAAAAAGTAGAATAGGAGAAGGAAAAACTATTATAGTAGAATATTCAGCACCTAATATAGCAAAACCTTTTCATATAGGTCATTTGAGGACAACTCTAATTGGAAGAGCTTTATACAATGTATATAAATATCTAGGATATAATACAATAGGAATAAATCATTTAGGAGATTATGGAACTCAATTTGGCAAAATGATTGAAGGATATAAATTATGGGGAAATGAATATAATCTAGATGAAAATCCAATTGAAAAATTAATGGATATGTATGTAAGAATAAATACATTATGCAAAGAAGATGTAGAAGTTTTAGAAAGATGTAGAGATAATTTTAAATTATTAGAACAAAAAGATCCATATTGTGTTGAAATATGGGAAAAATTCAAAACCCTAAGTATGATTGAATTTAATAAAATATATGACTTGTTAAATATAAAATTTGATTCTATAAAAGGAGAATCTTTTTATGCAGACAAAACTCAAGAAGTAATAGAACTTTTAGAAAAATCAGGAAAATTACAAGAATCAAATGGTGCTAAAATAGTAGATTTAGAAGATAAAGGAATTAATACACCTTGTATAATAGAAAAAACTAATGGTTCTTCAATATATGCTTTAAGAGATTTAGCAGCAATACTATATAGAGCAAGAACATATGATTTTGATAAATGTTTATATGTTGTTGCATATGAACAAAATTTACACTTTAAACAAATTTTTGAAGTTGCAAAATTATTAGGTATTGATGAAAAATACACAAATGGATTAAAACATGTATCTTATGGAATGGTAAGATTATTAACTGGAAAAATGTCTACTAGAGAAGGTACTGTTGTAAAAATAGAAGATTTATTAAAAGAATCTATAGATAGAGCAAAAAAAATTATATCAGAAAAAAATCCTGATTTACAAGATAAAGAAGAAATTGCAAAAAAAGTTGGAATAGGAGCGGTTATATTCAATGATTTGTCAAGTGATAGAATAAAAGATGAAATTTTTGATTGGAATATAATACTAAATTTCCAAGGAGAAACACGGACCATATATCCAATATACATATGTTAGAACCCAAAGTATCTTAGAAAAAGTGGGATATATTCCAAAAGCTAATGAAATAGATTGTAGTTATCTTAGAGATGAGCTTTCACAAAATATATTAAAACTAATATATGATTTTGAAGAAATATTAGTACAAGTAACAGAAAAAAATGAACCAGCTTTTTTGTCAAGACATTTAATAAATTTGTCAAAAGCTTTTAGTAACTTTTATAATGAAAATAGAATTATAGGAGAAGAAAAGAAGATAGAAGAAGCAAGAACTTTTTTAACATATGCAGTTGGTAAAGTATTAAAAACGGGATGTAGTTTATTAGGTATAGAAATGCCTAGTAAAATGTAAAATTTATTGTGGAAAGGATTTAGTAATATGAGTGGTAAACATTCAGTAGAGAGAAACAAAAGAAATGAAAGAGTACAAACAAGTAGAGAACCGAAAAAGAAAAGAAGAGGATTAAAAATATTTGGAACAATAGTTTTAATTTTAGTAGTTTTGATAGTGGCAATCTTAAGTGCTACATATTTATACATAAACGATAAGTTTAGCAAAATGCAACAAGTAGATATAAATGAAGAAGAGTTAGATATATCAGAAACTGCTGAAAAAAACTTAGCAGATTATAGGAATATTGCTTTATTTGGTGTAGATAGTAGAGATTCTAATTTAGGAAAAGGAAATAGAAGTGATACAATTATAATTGCAAGTATAAATAATAAAACAGGTGAAGTAAAACTAATATCTGTATTTAGAGACACATATATGCAAATAGAAGGTCATGGATTAGATAAAGTAACACATGCATATTCATATGGTTCAGCAGCTTTAGCAATGAGTACATTAAATTCAAATATGGATTTAAATATTAAAGAATTTGTAACAGTTAATTTTGACTCAGTTGCAGAAGCAATCAATGCATTGGGTGGAGTATCTATAAATGTAGATAAAGCTGAAATAGAATATATAAATAGCTATATTGATGAAACATCAAAGGTAACAGGAATAACTTCAAAACATGTAACAAGTGCAGGAAAACAAACTTTAGACGGTGTGCAAGCAGTAGCTTATGCAAGGATAAGATATACTTCTGGAGGAGACTATAAAAGAGCTGAAAGAGCAAGAGATGTAGTAACAGCAGCAGTAGAAAAATTGAAAACTAAAAGTATAGGAGAAATAAATGCATTAGCAGATGAAATATTACCCAAAATATATACTAATATAGATATATCAGATATGCTTTCAATGCTTCCAAATTTGATGAATTATAAAATTACAGATAGTATTGGTTGGCCTTATGAGACAAAAGGAATTACTTTAGATAGGTGGTATGGAATACCAGTAACATTAGAATCAAATGTAACTAAATTACATCAAGAAATATTTAACGAAACAGATTATGTGCCTTCAGATAAAGTAAAAAATGTAAGTAACCAAATTGTTACTAAAACAGGATACAGATAAAAAGTTTATATAA
>CALXAU010000006.1 GCA_944386355.1 uncultured Clostridia bacterium | reverse complement strand
AGCCACTTGTCCGACTTGAACGGACGACCTACTGATTACAAGTCAGTTGCTCTACCAACTGAGCTAAAGTGGCATATATTTTTGGTGACCCCGACGGGAATCGAACCCATGTCTCCGCCGTGAAAGGGCGATGTCTTAACCGCTTGACCACGGGGCCTTATAAAGAACTAAATATAATTTATTTAGTTCTTTTGGTGAGCTATCCGCGACTCGAACGCGGGACAACTTGATTAAAAGTCAAGTGCTCTACCACCTGAGCTAATAGCCCATATACTTGGCGTGTGTTTCAACGCCTCTATATATTACTACATTTTTTTATAAATGTCAATAAGTTTGTAAAAAAATTTTGTCCTTTTTGTGAATTTTATTTTCATATTCCATACATAACTAATGCTGTCTAGTAAAAATTTTAACAAAATACACTCAAATAGAACAATATTCTACTTATTTTCTACATTAATTATTATTTAATTTTTCAACAACTTCATTTACATCTATACCATGAACATCACAAGCTTCTTCTAATGTTTCCATTTGAGATGCAGGACATCCTAAACAATGCATTCCTACTTCTAAAAGTATTTCAGCTTTTTCTGGAGCATTTTCCAAAATTTCTCCTATTCTTGTATCTTTATTAAAAACCATTTTTATATTCAAATCCTTTCTTTATAAATTTTATAATATAAATACTAGATAAATTTCTCTACTAATTTGTTAAATAAAAAAATTTAGATTGTTATATTACCTAAAAATATTAATATATCAACCTTTAAATTTTATTCTCTAACTCTGTGAATATATTATCTAGAAATAATTTTATCATAAATTTTAAAAAAAGTATAGACAAAAATTAAAAAATATTGTATTATTTTTAACATAAAATGCAAGGTGGTGATATTATCTCAAAAGTTATTAACTATTTTTTCATTACTTATATTATAAATCTATTTATAACAATTTATTCTATTTACAGTTTTTTCGATATAAAAATTTTCCATAACATGCAAGGTTCAAAATTAAATTTAAAAAAAGAACAATTTAAATAATTTTAAGGAGGTACTTACATTCGTCTAAAAATAATTATCTTTATTTTTCGAATTCTTTTTCTTTTATTTTCACTTTACTTTTTTTCTAAATTTTTTAGTAGTATATATGTTTCAGAGGAAATTATAATAGATTATGGAATAAAACCTTTTGATATTTGTAAGGAAAATCCTATTCTATGGGACTTCATAAAAAAAAGTCATTTATTTACATTTTCATTTTCAAATTTAGTAATTAGCAAGTTTTTGTTTGACTACTTATTCAATCTTTTTAATAAATCTATAAAATCAAAAAAAAATGATAAATCTTATCCTGTTTCAAAAGAAAATGAATTAAATTTATGCATTGGAAAAGATATAAATGATTGCAAAATTATTGTTCCCTCTTCTGGACTATATCAAAATTTCTTAATAACAGGTACAATAGGTTCTGGAAAAACAAGCTCTGCAATGTATCCCTTTACTGAACAGATAATAGAATTTAATTCTAAAAATCCTAACAAAAAAATCTCTATGCTAATTTTAGATGTAAAAGGAAATTATCATTTTCAAATAAAAAACTTAGTAAAAAAATATAATTTAGAGAAAGATTTAATAACAATTGGAATTAATTCTTCAATTTACTATAATCCACTATATAAACCAAACTTAAAACCACAAATTTTAGCAAATAGAATAAAAACAATATTAACACTTTTTTCTGAAAATAATTCAGAATCATATTGGCTTGACAAAGTAGAAGAAATTTTAACAGAATGTATTAAACTATGTAGATTATATCAAAATAATTACGTTACTTTTGAAGAAATTCATAAATTAATTACTAATCCTAATTATTATCAAGAAAAAATTTCCCTTTTAAAAACTTTTTTTCTAAATTCAAAATTTACTTATTCACAAATTTATGATTTAAATTCAAGTTTAAATTTTTTCCAAAAAGAATTCCAAAATTTAGATAGTAGAACTTATAATATTCTTGTTTCAGAAATAACTAGAATAACTAATACATTTATTACAGATTATGAAGTTGTGTCTACTTTTTGTGCTCCAAAAGAAAAACTTAATTTTAATGGCTTTGAAGATGTATTAAAAAATGGAAAAATTGTTGTTTTAGATATGAATATTGCCGAATACTCTTCTCTTTCAAAAATCATAGCCGCTTATCTTAAATTAGATTTTCAAACAGAAGTGTTGGCAAATCTATCTAAAAATAAGGTTTATCCTTCAGCATTTATATGTGATGAATATGATAAATATTGCACAAAAACAGATAGTGATTTCTTTTCTTTAAGCAGAGAGGCAAAATGTATTAATATTGTTTCTACTCAAAGTTATTCTTCTATAAAAAATACTTTAAATGACGAATCCTGTGTAAAAGTTATTACACAAAATTTAATAAACAAAATATGGTTTCGTACAGATGATATTTTTACAATAGAAGAAGCCCAAAAGCAACTTGGAAAAGAAGAAAAAGAACGAATTTCTAAAAGCATATCTGAAAATGCAAAAGAAACAAAATATAATTATATTATAAATACCTTCCAATCTTCTCAATCTAATATATCAGAAACTTTAAGTAGTTATACTCAATTAGATTATATTTATGATACAAATTTTTTTACGAAAAAATTAGAAACATTCACCTCCCTTGCATTTTTATCTGACGGAAGTAAAATATTCTATTCAGATAAAATTAAAATGTTACCTTATTTTAAAAAATAAATTTTTAAAATAAAATATATTTTTTTGGAGGTTTTATGAAATATAAAAAAATATTTATTTCTTTTATTTTTCTTATTTTTCTTTTATATATTGCATATCCTAATTTTTCTTATGCCTGGGGAGAACCTGAAATTATTTCTAAAATTCAATCTGCCTTTGAAAAAATCGAAGAATGGTTATTAAAAATAGCAACTCCTGCTGCTGCTGTCGCAGTAGGAACAGGTATTTTTATGAAAAAGTTTAGTTTTGGAGATGAAGAAAAAATAAGAACAGGTAAAAAAATAGTTAGAAATACTCTTTTTTCATATGGTTTTATTCTTGCTATTGATTTAATATTATCTGCTATTAAGTCATTAATTAGTTAGGAGGTTTATGGACTCTTCTCAAATTACTCAAACAATTATAGATACAATAAATACTATTGTTGAACAATTATTTAGCTCAATAGACAATCAATTATATTCTGTATTAGATGAAATTACTTTTATTGGTCCTTCAATATTAGAAGATAATAATTTTAAAAATATTTTTGGATTAAATTCTTCATCTGGTATTCTTTTAATTGCAAATTCACTTTTATTAGGATTTTTATTATATTTTGCAATTAAATACTTACTTTCTCATTTAACTTATTCTTCTACAGAAAGTCCAAAACAATTTATTTTTAAATTACTTTTGTGTGGAATATGTATGAACTTTTCCTTTTTCTTAATCGAACAATTTTTAGATTTATCTTATAATATTACTTTGGCAATACAAAATATTGGAATTAATTTATTTAACAAAAATATTTCTTTTTCTGAACTTATAAATACTATAAATAATAAAATATCTATAGATTCTTCGTCAATTAATATTTTCTCTATAGACGGACTTATTAAAGGCACTCTAACTTTATCTTTATTAAACTTAGTTTTATCTTACTCTTTTAGATACATAATTATAAAAGTTTTTATTTTAATTTTTCCTTTTGCTATTTTATCTCTATCTTTACAAACAAGTTCATGGTTTTTTAAAAGTTGTATTAAAAATTTATTTTCATTAATTTTTATTCAATTTTTTGTATCTTTTGTCTTATTATTATTATTTTCTATTGATTATAATTCTTCAGAAATATTTATAAAATTTATTTATGTTGGTGGTATATATGCTTTAATCAGAGCTAATACAGTTGTTAGAAGCTTTATTGGTGGTATTTCTACAATGATTAGTTCAAATTTCTCTACATTTAAAAAATTTTAAAGAAAGGAGGAAGGTATCCTAATAATTGTTTTACTTATTCTTTTTTATATATTTAACTTATTATGAATTTTGAAAAATAATTATTGGATATTTTTGTAAATTTTTATGAAATTTATTTTCCCGCAAAATTATACTTTTAAAAATAAACTTTTAGGTTTTATTGATTATTCAACAGCTATTATAAACATCATATGGATTTTAATTGTTTTTTCTATTTTTTATTTTATTTTTTCTTCTATTTCTATGACTATATTTTTTGGAATTATTTTTTGTTTTCCTATTGTTCTTTTAAGTATTTCTGGTCTTAATGGAGAAAATATATTATATGTACTTTCTTATTTATTAAAATTTTTCTTTAAGACAAAATTGCTATTTTTTACAAAGAACTAATGTCTCATTATCTTTAAATTTTACTTTTCATAACATACAAAACATGAGTACAGCTGTGAATTGTAATAATAGTCTTATTAGTGTCTACTTAAACAAGTAAAATGTCTTGAATTTTTTTTATAAAAAAGATATAATCATTGAAAATATATTTTTTATAGGAGAATAATAATGAAACTAGAACAAAATGAAAAACCTTTATTGTTTTCTGAAACAGTAATTTCTGACATCTTTTTTGCAGAGTATTTTCCTCAAATTCCAGGAGATTATTTAAAAATTTACCTATATTTAGTATTCCTTTCAAAATACAATAAAGAAGTAAAATTAAATGACTTATCAAAAAAACTTTCTTTACCCTTAAAAACATTATCTGAAGGAACTAAATTTTTAGAAGAAAATGGATTAATTACAAAAAAAACAACAGGTTTTATCATTGTAGATTTACAAGAAGCAACACTTCATAAATTATATTCACCAAATATGACATTATCTAAAGAAACAATTGAAAATAATTCAAAGAATAAATCTAGATCAAAAGCAATAGAACATATAAATAACATGTATTTTCAAGGTATAATGGGTCCTTCATGGTATAGTGATATAGATTTATGGTTTAAAAAGTATAATTTTGATGAACAAGTAATGATTGCTTTATTTGATTATTGTTTTAATAGATCTGCTTTACATATAAAATATGTACAAACTGTTGCTGACTCTTGGGGTGCAAATAAAATAAGAACATGGAATGATTTAGAAAATTACTCTCAAAAACAAGAAAAATTAAAAAATATAAAAAAATCAATTGCAAAAAAATTAGGAAAACATAACGGTCTTACTCAATATGAAGAAGCTTATATTGAAAATTGGATACTTAATTTTGGATATGATATGGATATAATTGAAATTGCTTTAAAAAGAACTACTTTAAAACAAAGTCCGAATTTTGAATATATAAATACAACAATAACAGATTGGCATGATAGAAATTTAAAAACAGTTAATGAAATTAATGCATTTTTAGAGCAGAGGAAAAAACAATTAAAAGATGAAAAAGACTTAAAAACTAAAGTTGCTAAGTCAAATTATGAACAAAGAAAATACGATAATCTCGATTTTTTATATGCCAATAATAAAAATGAAGGAGAATAATTATACATGCAAAATGAAAATTTAAAAATTTTATTAAAAGAATATGATCAAAAAAAATTAAAAGCTGAATTAGATTTAGAAAAGAGAAAAAAAGAATTATATGATAATAATCCAAAACTTAGGGAAATAGAAGAAAGTTTACAAAAATTAGCTATTTCTACTGCTAAAAATATTCTTAAAAACCCTTCCTCTTCAATTTCTTCTTTTAAAGATCAAATAGAATTTTTAAAAAAAGAAAAAGAAAATATTTTGAAGAAATTAAATATAAATACCTCTTATCTAAAGCCTTTTTATGAATGTAATTTGTGTAATGATACAGGTTATGTTACAAATAAAGATAATACACGTGAAATGTGTCATTGTTTAAAACAAAAATTATTAAATATATCTTTTAATAAATCTAATATTTATAACTTAGATAAAGAAAATTTTAATACATTTGATGAAACAATTTTTTCTGATGATGTAGATATATCAAAATACAAATTTAATATATCTCCTCGTTCAAATATTAAAAATATTAAGCAAAAATGTATTAATTTTGTAAATGACTTTGATAATCCTCAAACTAAGAATTTGTTTTTTACTGGTGGAACTGGACTTCGGAAAAACTTTTATTTCTAACTGTATAGCAGATAGCCTATTAAAAAAAGGGAAAACTGTTTTATATCAAACAGCGCCTATTCTTCTAGATTCAATTATAGATTTTAAATTTAATAAACAAAAAGAATATCAAAACGATTTTTATAATTCAATAATTGAAACTGATTTATTAATAATTGACGATTTAGGAACAGAAAGTTTAAATAGTGTAAAATTAAGTGAATTATTTAATATTATTAATTCTAGATTATTAAATTTAAATAATCATGTAAAAAAAACTATAATATCTTCTAATTTAAATATAAATGATATTTTTAACACTTATGAAGAAAGAATTGGTTCACGTATAGTTGGATATTATGATATTTATTATTTCTTTGGAGAAGATTTGAGATTTAAAAGAAAAGTTGAACAAATCTGAAAGCCTTAACATTTGTACTAATTTTATATTTTCTCTTTGGCTTTTAAGTAAATTTGTTCTGCGCCAAATTTATGAAATAAATTTGTGTGCAATTTATTTTATATATTAGGAAAGTCAATATGACTTTCTTTTGAAAATAAAATATTTAATATTTATTTTCACTTTGTGCTACGAAACTAAAAAGTTTCATATTATTTCCTAATATACAAAAAAGAATATATTCTATTGTATAGAAATATATTCTTTTTCTTTTTAATTATATATTCAGATTTTTGATATACAGCATGATTAAGTTTCCTTGTACTATCTATATTTACAAATTGAAATGCACATATTACAAAACTACTTTTCTTAAATTTTAATTCTTTATTTTTTTTAATTATTCTTCTATATCTGGTGTTAATGTTTCTATACTAACAACTTTTCCACCGTCAGATGTTCTCATTAATGTAACACCTTGAGTTGCCCTTCCTAAAACACTTATATCTTTTACTTGTAATCTAATTATTGTTCCTGTATCTGTTATTAACATTACGTCATCTTCTTCAGTAGCTATTCTAATTCCTACTAAATTTCCTGTTTTTGGCGTAATTTTATATGTTGTTACACCTTTTCCTCCTCTACTTTGTACTCTATACTCATCTAATTCTGTTCTTTTTCCAAATCCATGTTCTGTTATTGCAAGTAAAGTTGCTTTTCCCCCAGCTATTATAGATTCCATTCCAATTACTTCATCTTCATTATCAAGTCTTATTCCTATAACACCTTGAGATATTCTTCCCATAGGGCGTACTTCTTTTTCATCAAAAGTTATACACATACCTTTTTTAGTAACTAATACTACATTATCTTGTCCGTCTGTAAGTCTTACAGTTATTAATTCATCATCTTCTTTTAATGTTATTCCTTGCAATCCTGTTTTTCTTGCAGAGTTATATTCTACTAAAGATGTCTTCTTAATTAATCCATTTTTTGTTGACATTAATAAATATTTACCTTCTGCAAAATTTTGTATAGGAATTACTGCTGATATTTTTTCTCCTGCATCTAAACTTAATAAATTAACAATTGCTGTACCTCTGGCAGTTCTACCAGCTTCTGGAACTTCATATCCTCTTAATTTATATAATTTTCCCTTATTTGTAAAGAATAATATAGTATCATGTGTAGATGCTGTAAAAATTTGTTTTACAAAATCTTCTTCTCTTGTTGAAATTCCAGTTATACCTTTTCCACCTCTTTTTTGACTTTTATAAGTATCTATGGGCATTCTTTTTATATATCCAAAATGTGTTAATGCTATAACTGTTTTTTCTTCTTTAATTAAATCTTCTACATCAATTTCTCCTTCTGCTGCTACTATTTTTGTTTTTCTATCATCTCCGAATTTTTCTTTTATCTCTATTAATTCTTCTTTAATGATATCAAAAACTAATCTTTCACTATTTAATATATCTCTTAAATGTGCAATTAATTCCATTAAAGATTTATATTCTTCTTCTATCTTTTCTCTTTGTAACCCAGAAAGTGTTTTTAATCTCATATCCAAGATAGCTTGAGCTTGAATATCACTTAATCCAAACCTTTCCATTAATCTTTCTTTTGCATCATCATATGATGAACGTATAATTTCTATTACTTCATCAATATTATCTAGTGCAATTTTCAAACCTTCTAAAATATGAGCTCTTGCTAATGCTTTATCTAATTCAAATTGAGTCCTTCTTAAAATTACATTTTTTCTATGGTCTATAAAATGGTCTAAACATTCTCTTAATGTTAGAACTTTTGGTTCTCCATTTACTAAAGCAAGCATTATTATTCCAAAAGTGTCTTGCATTTGAGTATTTTTATACAATTGATTTAATACGACTTGAGCATTTGCATCTCTTTTTAATTCTATAACAATTCTAACTTTTTCTTTTCTATCAGATTCATCTCTAATTTCTGATATTCCTTCAAGTCTTTTTTCTCTGACTAATCTAGCCATATTTTCGATTAATTTTGCTTTATTAACTTGATAAGGAAGTGATGATACTATAATTCTTTGTTTATTATTACTCATTTCTTCTATTTCTGCTTCAGCTCTAACTGTTATTTTTCCTCTTCCTGTTTTATATGCTTGTTTTATTCCTTCTATACCAAGTATTATTCCTTCTGTTGGAAAGTCTGGTCCTTTTATTATAGACATTAAATCTTCATCTGTTACTTCATCTTCATCTATTATTTTTATAATACCATTCACTATTTCTGTTAAATTATGTGGTGGAATATTTGTTGCCATACCAACAGCAATTCCAGAAGATCCATTTATTAATAAAGCTGGTATTCTTGCAGGTAAAACTGCAGGTTCTTGAAGTCTATCATCATAATTAGGCACAAAGTCCACAGTATTTTTTTCTATATCTGTAAGCATATATTCAGATATTTTTGACATTCTAGCTTCTGTGTATCTCATTGCAGCAGCACCATCACCATCAATAGAACCAAAATTACCATGTCCGTCAATTAAAGGATATCTTAAAGAAAAGTCTTGTGCCATTCTTACCATAGCATCATAAACAGAAGCATCTCCATGTGGATGATACCTACCTAAAACTGCACCAACGGTATTTGCACACTTTCTATATGGTTTATCTGATGTAATCCCTTCTTGATGCATTGTATATAAAATTCTTCTATGTACTGGTTTTAATCCGTCTCTTACATCAGGAAGAGCTCTTGATACAATTACACTCATTGCATAATCTATATATGCAGTTCTCATTTCTTTTTCTATATCTCTTTGTATAATTTTTCCGTCTCGTCTTTGATCCATTTTTTTACCTCTTTCTTAGTTTGATTTATAAAAGTATTATACTAAAACATATAAAAATATGCAAGCTAAAAAAATAAAAATCTTTTATTCCGTAAGTGTTCATGGTTACAATTAACAGTTAAACTTATGTTTTGAAAATTGGCAAATGATATATAAATATATCATTTGCCTTTACATCTGCGAATTGTAACTGTTCACGATTTAATGTATTAAATTTAAACTAATTTCTCGCATAATTCCATTTCTTCTTTACTTAAATTAAAATCTTGATCTCTATTTTTAATAAGAGTATGTAAATTTTGAACTACTCTTGCCTTATTTATAGTATTTTCCATAGGAACTAATATTTCTAAATCTTTATTAATTAATTCAAATTCTTTTTGCATATTATCAAAATCTTTTTTTTCAAAATAATTTTTCCAATTATCAATATGTGATTGTAAATTCTCTACACTTTCTAATTGTTTTGAAAATGTTTTTTCTATATTTTTTTGTACACTATCTAATAAAATATCTTTTCCTTTTATTAAGTTATTAGCTGTTGAAAAATTAAAAATCCCATTTTTTGATCCATTACTAATAGCAATATCTAATAATGATGATATTCCGTCAATTAATCCTCCAGCCTTTATTGCTTGTTGCATTTGATTAATATTATCAAATTTACCTGTAATTAAACCTATTGCACTTTTTCCAACAGAAATAGTGTCTTGTATAGTTGTTTTTATTCCTTCACTAAAGCCATATTTTAATAAATTATCTTTTAAATTTATCACTTGCTCTTCTATAAAATCAGGAAATATAGCTCTAATCCCAATATCTACTGCTGAACTTATTGTTTTTCCTAGTGAAGATTCTAAAAAATTATTTTGCTTATTTTCTAATTCTTTTTCATTTGTTTTTTGTATATCTAATGTGTTTATTTCCATATTAAAATTATTATTAATTATTTTTTATAAATATTAATAATATAAATTACTCCCTTCCTAATTTTTTTATAATTTTATTATAGTTATTTTTTATAAAAAAAGTGTTTAAAAAAAATTTATTTTTGTTATAATTATTTATTAAATAATTATATTTTTCTGAATATTTTATTTTTCCTAAAATTTTAATATCTAAGAAAAATTTTTTTAATAAATTATCATCAATTGCTGTTTTTGAATATTTATTTATTATTATATTAATTTTATTTTTATTAAAATTATATTTTTTTATTAAATACTCTAAAATTTTTATTGAAGATTTTATTCCTAATAAATTTGCTTCAATAAAAAATATAATTTTTGAACAATAATTTAATATTATTTTATTTATATAAAATAAATTTTCTGTTGAAAAATCTATAAATATATAATCATAATTATTTTTTAAATTAATAATGATTTTTTCCAAAATGATTTTTATATTTTCTTCATTTTTTATTTCTAATTTTAATAAATAATTAATACCAGAAAAAAAACTTATCTTTTTATTTATTTTAAATAAAAATATTTTAATTATTTTATTTAAATCTTTTTCTTCTAAAAAAATTTTTCCATATTTATTTTCTTTTTTTATTTTATTAATAATTTTTTTAAAACTAATTATATTAAAATTTTTTATTTTTATATTATATTTTTTATTTGATATTTTATAATATTTTATTTTGTGATATTTATTTATTATTGTAGGATATTTTTTTATTCCTAAAATTGTATGTATGTCTTGTTTTTTTAAATTTAAATCTATTAATAAAATCTTTTTTTCTTTAAAAAAATTTGAAAAAATAATTAAATTAATTGTTTTACCTACACCAGAACTACCTGTAAAACAATAAATATTATTTTTATAATTATTATATAAATTCTTTTTATTATTTTTTATTAATTTATTTCTACATTTATTTATAAATTTTATTTTTAAATTTTTAATTAATTCATTTTTTAATAATTTATTTTTATTTAATATTTTTCTCAGTGTAAAAAAATTTTTTACACTGAGATTTTCTTTTTTAAATTCATTATTATTTTTTAAAATTTTTTTATTTTGATATTCTAATTTTTCATCTTTAATTATTTTTTTAACTTTAAAAATAAATTCCTGAATATTTATATTTTGATTATAAATAATAATTATATTTTTTTCTTTTTTAGATAAATTTTCAAAATTAAAATTATTTTTTTCTAAAATATATATAATTTTTATTTTTGAATTAATTCTATTTATCTCTTTTAACATTTCATATGTATCTATCTGTCCTTCTAATAATTCACTAATTATTATTACATCTATATTTGAATTTTTATTTAGCATTTCCAAAATAGCTTCTTTATATAGAATATCCTTTCCAATTACTTCAAAATCATTTTCTTTTTTTATTTGTGTATTCAAAAAAGGATCTCCTATTGCTGTTAAAATTTTAATCACTTACTTTTTCTCCTTCAATAATTTTTCTCTCTTCTTTTGAGCATTCGATTTTAGTTAATATATGGTCTTCTCCTACAAACATTATACATTCTCCTCTTTTTAAAGATTTCATTTCTATTTTTTCTTTTTCAGAAATATTTGTATATTCTTGTAAAATTTTAATATTTTCTTCTTCTAATGCAAAAAACGTTTTTATACTAGAATTATTTAAAATACTTTTTCCATATACTCCATTTTCTAAACTAAATATATCTGAAATATCTTGTGTTATTGCTACACTACTTCCTCCATATTTTCTGATAGTTTTAAAAATTTTATAAATAAAACTTGCTACATCTTTATTAGATGTAACACCTATTAATCTCCAAATTTCATCTAAATAAATAGCTTTTTTTACATCTCTATTCTCTTTAATTTTATCCCAAAAATTTTCAATGAATAAATACATTCCATATTTTAAATTATCTTCTCCCAAATCATATACATCTGCTATAATTAAATCATTGTCCAATTTTATATTGGTATAATTATTAAAAAATTTCATAGATCCTTTTACAAATGGAATTAATTTTGTTTTAAATTTTTGCATTCTAGTGTCTTTCTCTAATACTTTATATAAATCTTCTAAAATAGGCATATCTTTACTTTCTTTAAATTTTCTATTTATTATTTTATTTTCTTCTTGTTTATATAAACTATTATCATCAAAAGTAATTCCTTTTTGATTATATGTCTCTATTAATTTTTCTTCAATTAAAGCTTTTTCTTCTTCATTTAAATTTCCAAAAATTAAATTAAAAAATCCTATTAATTTTCCAATTTTCGTTGCTAAATATCCGTTTTCTTTTTCTTCTATACTTTCTTTCCTTATTTCTAAAACATTTATATATGTTTCAGAATTAGGACCTATTTTAATTAATGTACCATTTAAATAATTAGATAAATTTTCGTAGTTAGCTAAGTCGGAAAAATTACTTTTTCTTTCTCGCTCAAGAACCGTACATGAAAGTTTCCCTTCATACGGCTCATATATTATATAACTAAAAAAATATATATTTACATTTTCTTAATTTTAATAATTCATTTTTTTCTGTTTTAAAATTATATTTACAAAACTCATCTTCTTTCCAATATTTTTCAATTATCCATTTTTTACTTTTTCTAGGATGTCTTCTTTTTGCCCATTTATATAATATTTTAAATATTATATAATCTAAGTCTGAAAATATCTTTTTACAAATTATTTTTTCATTGTAAATATAAAATTCTTTTATTTTTTTATTTAATTCTTTTATTATTTCATCTTGTGTAGCTGTCTTTCCTTTTTTTAAAACTATAAAAGATATATTTTTAATAAATTTTTTTATTTTCTCTTTTCTAGGTTTTATTATAAATTTATTTTTATATTTATAATAAATCCAATCTAAAAAAATAAAATTATTATTTATATTTTTTTAATATATTTTTTTTATTAAAATTCCATCATATTTATTTTTTAATTTTTTTATTAGTAATATTTCTTTTTCATTATTTAAAAAAATTATATATTTTTTTAAATAATTAATATATATTTTTTTTATTTTTAAATTATTTTTTATAATTTCATTATGTATTTTTAAATTCAAATCTTTTTTTTCTTTATAATTTTTTATTTTTAAATTTATAATTATAATATATTCATAATTATTTTTATTTAATATATCTTTTATTTTTTTTAATATTTTATTATTGTATTTTCTATTTTTTGTCATTTTAAAATTATTAAAAATATTTATTCCTTCCTTTTAGTTATAAAATATTTTAGATAAGTCTGCATTTTTTCAAATCAGAGCAAATTTTGAACTCTTATATATTTCATTACAAAATATCATTCGCTTTTTATCTATTCCTCTACCCTCTATATCATTTATCAATCTTACGACTTCAATACCTAATTTAGGAATATAAGGGGCTTACCAAGTTCTTCATAATAAACAAAATGAGTACCTTAGAATCTATAATTAAGCCGAGAGATTTTTGTCCATTTACTTAATTACTGAGAAAATTAATTAAGTCTATCTCTATACCTTTTGGTTAAAGTGTTTCAGCCTTATTTCACTTTTTCCCTGTAACGACTCTTGTAAATAGTTCACTTGCGTTATTCCTAATACTCTATCCTAGCAAATTATCAAATTCAGGCTATTTGATTTTTCACATTGTCTCATAAGCTTTTCACAAAAACATTACTATTATTGCAAATTATGATAGGATTACTCTAAATGGAAAGAGTAGCAAAAATGCAATTTATTATGAAACTTCTTGTCGCACTTCTCTTTCAGGGTCTATTACATATTGTTTTATTCCTAATAATTTGTATCTAAGAATTAACAATTTTGTATAAAAAGATTTTCCTGCTCCACTTGTTCCAAAAATACATATATTTGCATTTTTATATTTTTTAGTATTATATCTATCTATAAATACTAAAGAATTATTATATATATTTGTTCCTATAAAAACACCTTCTGGATCAAATATAGTTGAAGTTATAAAAGGATATGTTGCAATTAGACCTGATGTTAAAACATTTCTTCTCGCAATTTCTTTTAAAATTTTAGAATTATTAAATAAGGGAATACAACTCTTGAACAATTCTTCTTGTCTGAAATTTGCCCTTTTAGTTTGCATCCCCCTACTTTGTGAAATTCCTTCAACTTTATTTATTATTTGTTCTAACTCTTTTTTATCTTCTGAAAATATATTTATATAAATATATAAAAAATATATATCTTCATTATTTATTTGTATTTCTTTTCTAATATATTTTGCATCTTGATAAGTAAAAGCTGCTATATCATAATCTTGTCTATTTTCATTATTTTCTTTTACTTCAACTCCTACATTTCCTATGTGATAGGTTAAATCTTTTATTGTTTGGTAAGAATCTTGTTTTTCATAAAATATAGAAATATTCATATTTATATTTGCTTCAATTAAATTTTTAAGAATAATATCTGTTTGTTCTCTAAAATAATTAACAATAATTAAACCAGAATAATACAAACTATCTATTTCAAAATATTTTGGATTTTGCATATTTATATACGAAGGAATTAAATTATCTTCTTTATAAAAAACACCTTTTAAAAAATTTTTTTGTTTCTTTTTTATATAAATACCCTCCTGTTTTTTGTAAATTATTATTAAAAATATTTATGAATTAATATATTTATGATAAAAAAATTTTGAATTAATTTTGAATTAATTTTAAATGAATTAAATATTTTTTGAATTTTTTGAAAAAAATTAATGATTAAATCTTAATAATAATATTACATATTATTTAAATATTTCCTTGTATTTATAAAGGAATATATTATTTTATTGCATTCATCAACATCTGATATTTCTGTTACTAAATTTCCACAGCGCAATAAACATTCTTTTATTTTAAAATATTTTTCTTGCAAATCATTTTTAATTATTTCTATATTATATTTTTTGTTATTTTCTATTTTTTTCATTTCATTTTGAATTATAAGATAAAAACTTTTTGAAGAAGATTTTTTGGATAAATTGATTTTTTCAATATATTTTATATAATCAATAGAAATTTTTTCTAAATTTTTATTTTTTGTATTTTTTATATTTTCTTTTATCTTAAGAATATGTTTGCTCAAATCTTCTTTATTACTTTGAATTAAAATTTGGATATCAAAATTACATGTTTTTAAAAAAATTTTATATGAATTTAAAATTGCTTTTTTTTCAAGATCTGATTTTAAATTATAATTTATAGGAATAATTTTTATTATTTTTATAAATTTTTTATTTTTTAATTCAATTATTCCATTTTCCATTATATTTTTTATTGGGAACCATTCTTGAATACTTTTATAAACTTCATTTTACCTCCTTTTTTTATTTTATTTTTTAACAAATCACTTATCACCTTCCTTTCTTTTATACTTTTATTTTACATAAAGTTATGCATGTTGTCAATCATTTTTCATTGACAGCAATCGACATTGCTAACAAATCATTAAAGTTCACAGTTCTAAATATTATATTTATAAGATGATATATGTATATATTTTAGAGCATTATGTGAATAAAGAAAAAGGTTTTAACGTATGTGAATTACATTTTCTTGAATAGAGCTTACTTAAAAAATAATTATATTATTTGATAATATACAAAAATTAGGTGCAATTATGAATTGTAACAACCAATCACAATTTTTTAAAAACATAAATCTCCATGAATTATATTTATTAATTTTTTAATAATTTAAAAAAATATTTGTATAAAAAAAATTTTTTTGAACATAATACTATTGTAAGGTTAATAATAGTTGAGCCAAGAGTAATAATGGATTTTTTTAAGTTTATTATTATTCGGACAAAAATGTAAAATGGTGTATTTTTATATATTATTTTATGTTGGCGAGAAGAGTGTATTATGTGTTTGTAAGCTATATAAATTTTTTTCTTAAATTATTTTTAATATATGGTTAAATTATATGTAATATATTCGAGCTAAGATTATTCTTATATCTAATAATTTTTAGTGGTTGTTAGTAGTCCTAAATTAGGATGAATATGGTTGCTTATGGTGTATTAATGGTCGAGTGAGTAATTAATATATGTGGTATAGAGCTTATTTATATAGTAATATATATTAGGTTTGACTATTATGTATATTAGTTTTAACTAAGATTATTATTAGCTTTGCCGATAAATAATAGCGAGAATTAAAATTCTCGCTATTATTTATATATCTAAGTTTTTTACATATTTTGCATTTTGATGAATAAATTCTCTTCTTGGTTCCACTTCATCACCCATTAAAATTGTAAATATTTCATCAGCTTTAATTGCATCTTCTAATGTTACTTGTATTAAGATTCTAGTTTCAGGATTCATTGTTGTTTCCCATAATTGTTCTGGATTCATTTCTCCTAAACCTTTATATCTTTGAAGATTTAAAGTTTCTCTTTGAATTCCTTTTTCTTCTAATTCTTTATATGCCTTTGCTAAATCTTCATCTGTATAACAATATATATCTTTTATTCCTTTTCTTGATAATTTATATAATGGTGGTTGTGCTAAATAAACATTACCATTTTCTATTAGAGGTCTCATATATCTAAAGAAAAATGTTAATAATAAAGTTCTAATATGTGATCCATCAACATCAGCATCTGCCATTATAATTACTTTTCCATATCTTATTTTTGTTATATCAAAATCAGCACCTATCCCAGCACCAACTGCTAATATAACTGGTTGTAATTTATCATTATTATAAATTTTATCAGCTCTTGACTTTTCAACATTTAACATTTTTCCCCATAAAGGCAATATAGCTTGGAATTTTCTATCTCTTCCTTGTTTTGCACTTCCCCCCGCAGAATCTCCTTCAACTATATATACTTCACAACCTTCTGCATTTTTTTCACTACAATCAGCTAGTTTTCCTGGTAATGTTGAAGTTTCTAAAGCACTTTTTCTTCTTACTAATTCTCTTGCTTTTCTTGCAGCTTCTCTTGCTCTAGATGCACTTATACATTTTTCTAATATTGCTTTAGCTACTGCTGGATTTTCTTCTAAAAAAGTAGAAAGAGCTTCATTTACCATACTTTGAACAATTCCTGTAACTTCACTATTTCCAAGTTTAGTTTTAGTTTGTCCCTCAAATTGTGGTTCTTTTACTTTTACCGAAACCACCGCAGTTATTCCTTCTCTTATATCTTCTCCTTGTAGATTATTATCTTTTTCTTTAATTAAATTATGACTTCTTGCATAATCATTAAAAACCTTTGTTAAAGATCTTTTAAAACCTTCTAAATGAGTTCCACCCTCTATTGTATTTATATTATTTACAAATGTATAAATATTTTCTGAATAACTTGTTGTATATTGTATTGCAATTTCAACTGGAACTTCCCCATTTTTTTCTATATATATTGGTTGTTTATGTAATTTTTCTTTATTTTTATTTAGATATTCTACAAAAGATACTAAACCTCCTTCATAACAAAATTCTACTCTTTGTGAATCTTCTTTTCTCTTATCTTCTATTGTTATTTTTAAACCTTTAGTTAAAAATGCTATTTCTCTAAATCTTTTTTCTAATACTTCATATTCATATTGTAAACTTTCGAAAATAGTGTCATCTGCTAAAAATCTTACTTTAGTACCTGTTTTATTAGAATCTCCTATTCTCTCTAATTTTTTGACAGTTTTACCTTTTTCAAAATACATTTGAAAAATTCCGCCTTCTCTTTGGATTGTAACTTCTGTCCATGCTGAAAGTGCATTAACGACTGATGCACCTACTCCATGTAAACCTCCCGATACTTTATATCCACTATCTCCTCCAAATTTTCCACCAGCATGTAATACAGTATAAACTGTTTCTGCTGTTGAAATTTTTGTTTTTGGATGTATTTCAACAGGAATTCCTCTTCCGTTATCTTCTACGGAAATAATATTTCCAGGCTCTATTATAACATTTATTTCTGTACAATATCCTGCCAAAGCTTCATCTACTCCATTATCTACTATCTCATAAACCATATGATGCAATCCTCTAACAGATGTACTTCCAATGTACATTCCAGGTCTTTTTCTTACTGCTTCTAATCCTTCTAATACTTGTATTTGTTCTGCACCATACTCATGCTCATATTTTTCCATTTTTATTATCATTCCTTTCTCGTATGAAGCTGATTGAAAAATAATTATATTTTTTTCAACCTTTCCTTCTAAAACATATTGTTATTTATAATTTATTTTAATTTATAACTTTTCCATTTTTTACATTATATTCGAAAAAATTTAAATTTTCAATATCTAATTTTTCAGTACAAGTAATAATTACTTGTGTATTTTTTATATTTTCTAAAAAACTTTCTCTTCTACTTTTATCTAATTCAGACATAAAATCATCTAATAATAAAATAGGATATTCTCCAATTTCATCATATATAATAGCTAATTCACTTAATTTTAAAGAAAGAATAGCTGTTCTGTGTTGACCTTGTGAACCATATATTTGAATTTGCTTGTTATTTATATATATCATAAAATCATCTCTATGTACACCCTTAGTTGTATATCCTTTTATCAAATCTAATTTTCTTCTATTTTTTAAAATTTTTAAGAATTCTTCTTTATTATTACATTCTGTAATATATTCTATTTTTATTTTTTCTTTTTCTTTTGTAATATCTTGATGTATTTTTTCTATTTTATTTTGTATTTTTTTTATAAACTCTTCTCTATATTTGCAAATATTAAATGCATATTCAGCCAATTTTTCATCCCAAATATCTAATAAATCACTTTTTTCGTCTTTTATTTGTCTCAAATAATTATTTCTCTGCTCTAAAGTTTTTAAATATAAATTCAAATTATACATATAATTTGGTTTTAATTGACTTATCATTATATCTAAAAATTTCCTTCTGTTCTGAGGTCCTCCTTTTAAAATATTTATATCGTCTGGTGTAAAAATTACAATATTAATATTTCCTAATAATTCACTTAATTTTTTTATTTTTATATCATTTAATTTTATTTCTTTTTTATTTTTTAAATTAATTTCTATTTTTCCTTCTCTATAATCTTTTTTATAATTTATTTTTATTAAAGAATTTTCTTCTCCTAACAAAATCATTTCACTATCTTTTTTAGCTCTAAAAGATTTTCCAAACCCACATAAAAAAATCGCTTCTATAATATTTGTTTTTCCTTGTGCATTTTCTCCATAGAAAATATTAATATTAGGATTTAAATCAATTTCTTGCTTTGTATAATTTCTAAAATTCGTTAATTCGATTCTTTTTATCCACATTTTCTTCTCCAACTGTGCAAATTTTTTTAAATTTTTTTAAAATTTCTTTTATTTTTGTTTTTAAAAGATTTTTTATTTTTATTTAATAATTTATTTTATTAAAATTAAAATTCGCTTAGAATTAATTTTAATAAAAATTTTTTATTTTGTCTATATTTTTAAAAAAAATCTTTGCACTTTATATAAAATGCAAAGACATCTTTTCCACAAATTGTTGTTAACTTGTGGAAACTTATAATCTATTCTTCTTTTAATCTAATTGGTAAAATCATATATACATATTCTGAACTATCAGTTGGTTTTATTAAACAAGGAGATATGCTTGTTCCAAATTCTACAAAAACTTCTTCATCTTCTATAGCCTTTAAGCTATCTAGAAAATATTTAGGATTAAATCCTGCTTCCAAATTTTTTCCTTCTGTTGAAACAAAAAGTTCTTCCTTAGCATCTCCAGTCTGATTTGTACAAGAAATTGTTACTTTTCCAATATCGATTTCAACTTTTACTGGATATTTTTTTTCTTTTTTTTTATTTGATAAAGAAATTAAACTTATTTTTTTAAAACTATTTTGTAGATTGTTTTTATTAACTTTAATTTTTGATTCCCAATTTGTTGGAATTACATTTTTGTAATTTAAAAATTCTCCTTCTAATATTCTTGTTACAACTTTGCAATTATCCATTTCAAATAAAGCTTGATTTTTAGAAACTCCTATTCTTACGAAATCGAAAGAATCAGATAAAATTTTATTCATTTCATTTAGAGTTTTTCCAGGAATTACTGCACTAAAATTATTTGTTTGTTTATTTAAAAATATTGTTCTTAATGCTAATCTAAATCCGTCTATAGCAACTAAACTAAGTTGATTATTTTCTATTTGAAATAAACAGCCTGTAAAGATTGGTCTAGTATCTTCTGTACTTACAGCAAATATAGTTTTTCTAATCATATTTTTTAAATTATTTTGTTCTAATTCTATAGAATTTTCTACTTCTATTTTTGGTAATTCTGGAAATTCTGCTGGATTCATTGTTGCTAGTTTATATAAAGATCCTTCACATTCAATTTGAAGTAAATTTTTGTCATTAAGAGAAATATATATTTGCGTATCTGGTAATTTCCTTATTATTTCACTAAACATTACTGCATTTACAACTGTACTTCCTTGCTCTTTTACTTCACAATCCATTATATATTCAATTCCAATTTCTAAATCATATGTTGTTAATTTTATTTCATTATCATTTGTTTGAATTAATATTCCTTCTAGTATAGGCATTGTTGTTTTTGATGCAACACCTTTTACTACGGAATTAATGGCTTTAATAATTTTATCTTTATCGCAAATTATCTGCATCACATTTCCTCCTTTATATATAAATATAATATTATTAGTAGTAATAGTAATAGGCACTGTGGAAACTGTGGAAAACTATGTGGAAAGTTTATATCCCTAACAAAATCGATGTGTATAAGTCAGTGGATAACTACTAAAATTTTCCACAGGTAAAAAATTAATTTGTGTAAAACTAAGTTATTCACAATTTATTAACATGTTTTTAACAGGTGGTTGTGGATATCTAATGTACTGTATCCGTAAGAAGAGATTAATCATTTTTTTTCAAACAATTATTTTTCAAACATAATTTTAAAAAAAATGCTATATTAACTTATTTAACTTTGATTTTTTTCTAATATGATGTTTTTCACACTATCCACAATTAGTTTTGTATTATTTTTTTCTTTTACTTCTTTTGCTATTTTTCTATAAGCATGCATCACAGTCGAATGATCTCTATTTCCAAAATCTTCTCCTATCTTTGGAAAAGACATATTTGCTACCTCTCTACAAAGATACATTGCTATTTGTCTTGGAAAGGCAATTTCATTAGATCTTTTATTTCCTTCTAAATCTTCTTTGTTTACACTAAAGTATTTACATACAGTTTCTTTTATAAAATCACAAGAAATTACTTTTTCACTTTCTGATTTAAAATCATTTATTATATTTTCAGCAAGTTCAATTGTTATTGGGCTATGTATTAAAGAAGCTCTTGCAACTAATTTATTGAATACACCTTCTAATTCCCTTATGTTAGAATCTATTTTTGTAGCTATATTTGAAAGAATGAAATCATCTATAATTATATTTTCATCTTGTGCTTTTTTTCTTAATATTGCTAAACGAGTTTCATAATCTGGACAAGAAATATCAGCAAGTAACCCCCATTCAAATCTTGACTTTAATCTATCTTCTAAAAATGGTATGTCTCTTGGAGGTTTATCGCTTGAAATAATTATTTGTTTTCCGTCTTCATACAAAGTATTAAAAGTATGGAAAAATTCTTCTTGTACTCTTTCTTTTCCAGCAATAAATTGTATATCATCTATTAATAAAACATCTATATTCCTATATTTATTTCTAAAAAATTCATTTTTATTATCTTTTATTGCATTTATTAATTGATTTGTGAATTTTTCAGAAGTAACATATATAACATTGCAATTTCTATTATTTTCGATAATTCTGTTACCTATAGCATGCATTAAGTGAGTTTTTCCTAATCCAACTCCACCATATAAAAATAATGGATTGTATGATTTTGCAGGGGAATCTCCAACTGCTAATGCTGCTGCATGTGCAAATCTGTTATTATTTCCAACAACAAAAGTTTCAAATGTATATTTAGGATTTAGACTAGCGTGATTTATCTGTAGTTCACTATCAGTAATATTTGTATTTTTATTTTCTTTAATTTCTTTAGTTTCTTTCTGTTGAGATAAATCTATTACAGAGAAAGACCAATCTTTATTAGTTATATATCTTAAAGTATTTAGTAAAAGACTAGAATATCTATTTTCTATGAAATCTTTTTGATATTCAGAAGCAACTGTAAAAACAATATGGTCTTTTTCTATATCTTGAATACCTAATGGCTTTATCCATGTATCATAAGATATCTTAGATACTTCTTCTCTTAGTAATTCTTTTGCTTTTGTTATAAGTGCCTCTTTATCTATGGCCATTGAGAATCATCCTTTCATACAAAAGTTATCCACAGAGTTATCCACAGTTGTTGATAATTTTGTAATAATTTTGTAAAATAATAGAAATAAATACGAACATCTTTTTAAGCTGACTGTAAGAAAAAATCTACGTATTTAATACTTATCTATAATAACAAAATAAAGGTGGATAAGTCAATATAATTGTGGAAAATTTTTAAAAATTGTGGAAAAATGTAAAAAAAACTGTGGATAACTATCTGTTTTTTACAATATGATTACAAAAATATTTCAAAAAAATTAAAAATAAATTACATTTATAAAAAATATTAACAAAAATAAAAAATAAAAATAAAATATAAAATATAAAATATAAAATAAATTATTCTTTTTAAAGAAAATAATAAAAAATATATATAAATATATTATTTGCCAGCTATAAAATTTTACAGCTGTATTTTGTAACATTTTATAAGATCTATTTAAAAACTTTTATCTAAACCTTGACAAGCCCTACCATTTTAAGGTATAATCGATATACTTGTTATATAGTAATAATTTCCTAAAAAAGGAATTTAAATATAAAAATACAGTAGGAGGTGCAAGTAAAATGAAAAGAACTTTTCAACCAAAAAATAGACAAGAAAAGAAAGAACATGGATTTAGAAAAAGAATGAAAACAAGAGCTGGAAGAAAAATATTAAAACTAAGAAGATTAAAAGGAAGAAAAAAAATAAGTGCATAGAAAGGCCACTTTTTATAAGTGAGCCTTTTCATATGAGTATATTCAAAAAGGTATGACAAAAATGAAAAGAACAATAATGTTAAAAAAAAATTATCAATTTAAAGATGTTTTATCAAAAGGTAAATTCTTTTCTGGAAAACAAATTATAGTTTATATAAAAAAAAATAACAAAAATATAAATAGAATAGGATTAGCAATAAGTGTAAAAATTGCTAAAGCCGTAAAAAGAAACAAAATTAAAAGAATAATAAAAGAAAACTATAAAGAAATAGAAAAGAATTTAAAAAATGGTTATGATATCGTTTTTCTATGGAAAAAAAAGATTAACCCTAAGGAAGTTAATTTTTATAAAGTTAAAAATGATTTTATAAATATTTTTGATAAAGCAAATATTATAAAAAAATAAGGTTTTTATGAAAAAAATATTAATTTGGATTATTACTTTTTATCAAAAAAATATATCTATATATTTAGAAAGTAAAAACATAAGATGTAAATTTTATCCAACATGTTCAGAATATACAAAACAAGCAATACAAAAATATGGAGTAATAAAAGGAATATTTCTAGGAGTATGTAGAATTTGTAGGTGTAATCCTTTTTCTAAAGGCGGATATGATCCGCTAAAATAAAGTTGGAGGAAAATAATGTTTAATTTTTTTGCAAATATTTTTGGATACATATTAAATTTTTTATATAATTTAGTAAATAATTATGGATTAGCAATAATACTATTTACTTTATTAATAAAAATAATAATGCTTCCATTATCAATAAAACAACAAAAGACTTTAAAGAAAAGTTCAGAACTTCAAGAGAAGATGAAGATTCTTCAATTTAAATACAAAAATGATCCAGAACAACTTAATCGAGAAGTAATGAGTTTATACAAAGAGGAAAAAATGAACCCTTTTAGTGGTTGTTTCAGTGCAATAGTACAATTCGTATTGATAATTTCTATTTTTTATTTAGTAAAAAGTCCGCTTACATATATGAAAAAAATAGAAAAACCAGTTTTAGATAATTATATATCTCAAATTCAACAAGAAGGAAAACAAATAAGTGATTTTTACCCAGAAATAGATATAATAAGAGAAAAAGGGAAAGAAAATGAAGATGTAAAAATAAATATGGATTTTTTAGGGTTGGACTTAAGCAAAATACCACAACAAAATATTAATGATTATACAGTATATATTTTGCCAGCTTTATATATAATTTCTTCTTTTATATCAATAAGAATGACTACTGCAATGACAAATAAAAATAAACAAGATAAAAAATTATTGAGTAGCTCATCAGAAGAAGTGAAGGAAGAAATAAATGAAGTAGATACAATTATGCAAACAAATAAAATGATGTCTTGGTTAATGCCAATAATGTCAATATCTATTGCTTTTGTAGCTCCACTTGGATTAGCATTATATTGGTTAATAAATAATTTATTAATGATAGTAGAAAGAATTGTATTAAATTATATTATGAAAAAAGAGGAGAGTGTCTAATGGAAAATAGTATTATTTCTGAAGGAAAGACAACAAAAGAAGCTATAGAAAATGGATTAAAAATATTAAAAGTTTCTGCAAACGAAGTAAATGTAAAAGTTTTAGAAAATGAAGAAAAAAGAAGTTTTTTTAGTATTTTAGCTCCAAGAGTAGTAAAAGTAGAATTAACTTTAAAAGAAAGCAAAGAGAAGAAAGAAAAAGTAAAAAAAGAAATAGAATTAACACAAGAAGAATTAAATAAAGCAAAAGAAAATGTAGAAAATTTTTTAAAAGAATTTTTCAAAAAAGAAAATTCTTCAGAGATATATAATATAGAATTTTCTAATTTAGGATTAAAAATAAATTTTGATAATGAAGAGCAATCTTATTTAATAGGATATAGAGGGGAAACATTATATGCTTTGCAAAACATATTAACTCTAATTGCTTCAAAAGGTATAAATAATAGAGTAAGAGTTATTCTAGATATAGCTGGATATAGAGAGAAAAGACAAAAAACTTTAGAAGAACTTGCAGATAAAATTGCAAATACTGTAATAAAAAATAGAAAAGCTATTACTTTAGAGCCTATGCAAGCATATGAAAGAAAAATAATTCATAGTAGACTACAAACAAATGAAAGAGTAGAAACAAGAAGTATAGGTGAAGAACCTAGAAGAAGAGTAGTAATTTCATTAAAAAATAATAGAATAAAATAAAAAATCAGAGGTCAAAGGTCGGATTTTACTTTTTAAAAATGTAAATCTATCTTTGACTTTTTTTAGGAGGAAATATAATGAATGTAATTGCATCAATATCTACGGCTCCACGGAATTGGAGGAATTGGAATAATTAGAATGAGTGGAAAAGAATGTTTTGAAATTTTAGAAAAAATTTTTAAACCTATAAAAAAACAGAAAATAGAAGAAATAAAACGGATATACAATGAAATATGGACACATTATTGATGAAGATAAAATTATTGATGAAGTAATTGTATCATATTTTAAAGAGCCTAAAAGTTATACAACAGAAAATATGTGTGAAATAAATTCTCATGGAGGAGTTTTAATAGTAAAAAAAATCTTAGAAATATGTCTTAAAAATGGGGCAAAATTAGCAGAACCAGGGGAATTTACTAAAAAAGCATTTTTAAATGGAAGAATTGATTTAATACAAGCAGAGTCAGTCATTGATATTATAAATGCAAAATCCGAAAAAGAAGTAAAAACAGGAATAAATCAATTAGAAGGATTTTTATCAAATAAATTAAAAGAAATTAAAGAAGATATATTAGATGTAATGGTTAAAATAGATGTAAATATAGATTATCCAGAATATGATGTTGAAGAAATAGAAAAACAAGAAATACATAGTATGCTTTTAAACGTAAAAGAAAAATTAAAGAAATTAGAAAAAAGCTTTGATTCCGGTAAAATTTTAAAAGAAGGAATAAAAACAGCAATAATAGGAACACCAAATGCGGGGAAATCTTCTCTTTTGAATGCAATCTTAAGAGAAGATAGAGCAATTGTTACAGAATATGAGGGAACAACTAGAGATACAATTGAAGAATTTGTTTCTATAAATGGAATTCCATTAAAATTAATAGATACAGCCGGAATAAGAAATGCGAAAGACGAAGTAGAAAAAATAGGGATTGAAAAAGCAAAAAAAATTGCACAAGAAGCAGATTTAATTATAGCTATATTTGACGGAGCAAAGGATTGGAAAAAAGATGACTATTTAATTTTAAATATGGTAAAAGGAAAAAAGTCAATAGTTCTTTTAAATAAAATTGATATAGCAAAAGATATAGAGAATAAAGAAAGAGTATTAAGAAAATATTCAAATAATGTTATTAAGATTTCTGCTTTACACAAAATAGGTATAGAAGAAATTAGTGATTATATAAAAAAATTATTTGAAGAAGAAGAAATAAATTTAGATAATGAAATTATTGTTACTAATATAAGACAAAAAAATTTAATGCAGCAAGCAATACAAAATTTAAGTGAAGCAGAAAATACTTTATTAAATAATATGCCAATTGATATAATAGCCATATTTATTAATAAAATGTTAGAAAACTTGGGAGAGATAACAGGAGATAGTCCTTCAGAAGAAATTATTAATGAAATTTTTTCTAAGTTCTGTTTAGGTAAATAATAACGAAACGCGAAAATCAATTTTAAGAGAGTTTATAAAAAAAATAGTATAGTTTTATAACTAACAAGGAAAAAGCTATTAAAATTAATTTTAATGCGTATATGAATGAAAATATAGTTGACGACATTGAATATTATTACAAAATTTTCAAAAAACAAAAAAGAATATTTATATTGATAAAAATTATATAAAAGAATCTTTGCAATATGAAAAGATTCCTTTATATAAAAAATATTGAAAAGTAAAATTAAACAAACCAATACTACAAAAATCAAGAGTTTTATAAATTTTTTATATAATATAATCTATACAATATACATAAAATTTAAGTATGATTTTACTAAGTTGTTTTAATTTGTATAAAAAACAATAAAACACTATTAAAAACAGGAATTTAAAGTTACAAGTAGACATAATTTTTTAAACTTATATATAAAAAAGTTTGGAAAAATTCTACAAAACGTAAATTTCTGTTTCACACGGAAATGAAAATAATTTTAGAAAGGAAAATAAATATGAAATATAACGCAGGAGATTATGATGTAGCAGTAATTGGAGCAGGACATGCAGGTTGTGAAGCTGGTTTAGCTGCAGCAAGACTAGGAATGAAAACTTTAATTTTTTCAATAAGTTTAGAAGCAATAGCTAATATGCCTTGTAATCCACATATTGGTGGAAGTTCAAAAGGACATTTAGTTAGAGAAATAGATTGTCTAGGCGGAGAAATGGCAAAAAATATAGACAAAACTATGATACAAATAAAAATGTTAAATACTTCAAAAGGACCAGCTGTACATTCTTTAAGAGCACAAGCTGATAGAAAAAAATATCAGGCAGAGATGAAACATGTTTTAGAAAAACAAGAAAATCTAGAAGTAAAACAGGCAGAAATTGTAAAAATTTATGTAGAAAATAATAAAGTTAAAGCAATAGAGACAGATGTAGGAGCAATATATAATGTTAAAACACTAATTGTTGCAACAGGAACATATTTAAAAGGAAAAATATTTATAGGAGAATACAGTAAAGAAAGCGGACCAGACGGTGTAGCAGCAGCAAATAAATTGTCTGATTGTTTAAAAGAATTAGGAATATCATTAATTAGATTTAAAACAGGAACACCAGCTAGAATAAATAGGAGAAGTATAGACTTTTCTAAAATGGAAATACAAAAAGGAGATGAAAATATTATACCATTTTCTTTTGATGACAAAATCGATAATATTAAACAAGTAGATTGTTATCTAACTTATACAACAGAAGAAACACATAAAATTATAAGAGAAAACTTACATAGATCTCCTTTGTATGCTGGTAAAATAGAAGGAACAGGTCCTAGATATTGTCCTTCTATTGAAGATAAAGTAGTTAGATTTAGTGATAAACCTAGACATCAAGCTTTTGTTGAACCTGTTGGATTAGATACTGAAGAAATGTATATACAAGGGATGAGTTCTTCGTTACCAGAAGATGTGCAAATAGCTTTATATAGAACTATCCCAGGATTAGAAAAAGCAGAATTTACTAGACCAGCTTATGCAATAGAATATGACTGTATTGATCCTCAAGAATTAAAGTTATCTTTAGAACACAAAAAAATTGAAGGATTATTTATGGCTGGACAAATAAATGGTACGTCAGGATATGAAGAAGCAGCTTGTCAGGGGCTAATAGCTGGAATAAATGCAACACAAAAAATAAAAGGTAAAAATCCATTAATATTGGATAGAAGTCAAGCATATATAGGTGTTTTAATTGATGATATAATTACAAAAGGAACAAATGAACCATATAGAATGATGACATCAAGAGCAGAATATAGATTATTATTAAGACAAGATAATGCAGATTTAAGACTTACACAGATAGGTTATGAAATTGGTTTAATATCTCAGGAAAGATATGAAAGATTTCTTAAGAAAAAGCAAAATATTGAAAAAGAAATAAATAGATTAAAAAATACGGTAGTGAAGCCTTCAGAAGAAGTAAATAATTTTTTAAAAGAAAAAGGTACAGCGCCGCTTACAACAGGTGCAAAGCTTGCAGAATTGTTGAAAAGATCTGAGTTAAAATATGATGATTTAGAATTTATCGACAAAAATAGACAAAAATTATCTGAGCAAGAAAAAGAAGAAGTAGAAATTCAAGTAAAATATGAAGGATATATTAAAATACAAGAATCTCAAGTAGAAAAATTCAAAAAATTAGAAAGTAAATTATTGCCACAAGATATAAATTATGAAGAGATAAAAGGAATAAGTTTAGAAGCAAGGCAGAAATTAAATAAAAATAAACCTTATTCAATAGGCCAAGCTTCTAGAATATCAGGAGTTTCACCTGCTGATATATCTGTTTTATTAATTTATTTGCAAACAAGAAATTCTAAAAATGAATAAAAAGAATAAAGTGTATATATTCTATTTATAATTGTAATAAATAAAAATTATTACAATTTTGTTAACTTATCTTGAATTGTATATTTTTGTGAAACAATATTCACATATGGCGAATGAACAAATACGCGACATGCAACTAAGCTAAAAAGTTAAAGAATTTAATTATGTCGCTATTGTTTTTCTATAGGAAACAATATGAAACTTTTTAGCTTCGCAACTCAAAGTGAAAAGAAATATTATATATTTTATTTGCAAAAGAAAATCGACTTTTATCTTAACTTTATACAAGATTTTTCTGTATAGACAAGGTTAATTTTCTTATTATTAGTTAAAGGTATTAATATATCTAGTAAAAGTATTGACATATTAAGAAAAATTTAAAGAAAGGAATGGAATTTAATATGGAGGAAATAGAATTTTATAAATATTTGGATCAGCAAGCTAGAAAAATAGATATAATGTTGAGTGAAGAACAATTACAAAAATTTTATAAATATATGAAGTTATTACTAGAGTGGAATGAAAAAATAAATTTAACAGCTATAATTGAGCCTAAAGAAATAATTTTGAAACATTTTATTGACTCATTATCTATTATTAAATATATTAAAAATAAAAATTCACTGGTAGATGTAGGAACTGGAGCAGGGTTTCCAGGAATACCAATAAAGATTGTATTACCAGAAATAAAAGTAATATTAATAGATTCTTTAAATAAAAGGATAACTTTTTTGAATGAAGTTATATCACAATTAGATTTGAAATATATAGAAGCTGTTCATAGTAGAGTAGAAGATTTTGCAAGAAATAAAGAATATAGAGAGAAATTTGATGTAGCTACTGCAAGGGCAGTGGCTCAATTACCAATAATATTAGAGTATTTAATACCTTTAACCAAAGTTAAAGGAAACATTATATGTATGAAAGGTAATAAAATTGATGAAGAAATAAAAAAATCAAAAAAAGCTATATCTGTTTTGGGAGGAAATTTAGAAAAAATAGATAACTTTTATTTGCCGGATACGGACATAGAAAGAAATATAATTATAGTAAATAAAGTAGAAAAAACATCAAGTAAATATCCAAGAAAAGCTGGAATCCCAAGTAAAAATCCTATTATATAGAATATTGAAAATAAAATTAATTAAAAAGTTGATATATTAATATTTTTCTTGACTTTTTAAGTATTATTATATAAAATGAATATATAAACATAAATAACTACAAAGTAAAAATAAACTATGGAGGCAAAAATGGGGAAAATAATTTCTATAGCAAACCAAAAGGGTGGAGTAGGAAAAACTACTACAACTGTAAATTTAAGTACAATCTTAGCCAAAAAAGGAAAAAAAGTACTTCTAATAGATGCTGACCCTCAAGGCAATGCAACTAGTGGATTGGGAGTAGAGAAAAAAGTAGAACTTTCTATATATGATGTATTAGTTAATGAAACACCAATTGAAGAAACATATCAAGAAACTGTAATAAAAAATTTAATAGTTTGTCCTTCAAATATAAGTCTAGCAGGAGCAGAAGTGGAGCTAGTTTCCATGATGTCAAGAGAACAAAGATTAAAAGAAAAATTAGATGTTATTAAAGAGAAGTTTGATTATATTTTTATTGATTGTCCTCCATCTTTAGGTCTAATTACATTAAATGCTTTTACAGCCTCAGATAGTGTTTTAATTCCGGTACAATGCGAATACTATGCATTAGAAGGATTAGGACAACTTTTAAATACTGTTAATTTAGTAAAAAAACACTTAAATAAAGAGATAAAAATTGAAGGAGCTTTATTAACAATGTATGATATAAGAACAAATTTATCAAATCAGGTAGTAAAAGAAGTAAAAAAGTACTTTGATGATAAAGTATATAAAACAGTTATACCTAGAAATGTAAGATTAAGTGAAGCACCAAGTTATGGAATGCCTATTACAGAATATGATGCACATTCTAAAGGGGCAAAAAGTTATATAAAATTTGCAAAAGAATTTTTGAAGATTAATGATGAAGAAAAAGAGTAAAAATAAGGAGGGATTAACATGGCAAAAATGACTGGTTTGGGAAAAGGACTAGATGCTTTATTTGGAAATGTACCAGAAGAAGAACAGATTAAAGATGATGATGTATTAAAAAATTTAAAAATTACCGAAATAGAACCTAATAGAGAGCAACCAAGAAAACAGTTCGACCAAGAAAAGTTAGAAGAATTAGCTGATTCTATAAAAGAATATGGGTTAATACAGCCTGTAGTTGTAACAAAAAAGAATGGATATTATGCTATTATAGCAGGGGAAAGAAGGTGGAGAGCAGCTAAAATAGCAGGAATGGATGAAATTCCGGCTATAGTAAGAGATGATGATGATAGACGAAATAAAGAAATAGCATTAATAGAAAATATTCAAAGAGAAGATTTAAATCCATATGAAAAAGCTTTAGGTATAAAAAATTTAATGGACGCTTATGGATTAAGACAAGAAGATGTTGCAAAAAAATTAGGAAAGAGTAGAAGTGCTATTGCGAATTCTGTTAGAATTTTAAATTTAGAACCTAGAGTATTAGAATTTGCAAAACAGGGAAAACTAACAGAAGGACATTGTAAAGCTTTATTAGCAATAACAGATCCAGAGAAACAATATCAGACGGCTGTAAAAATGATAGAAAGAGGAGCAACAGTAAGACAAGTTGAAAAATCCACTCAAAAGAAGCTTTCAAAAGAAGAAATTCAAAGAAATAATGCATTATATAAAGATATAGAAGATAGTTTTCAGGTTTTTTTCGGTACAAAGGTAAGATTAGATCCTGGAAAGAGAAGGGGAAAAATAGTTATAGAATATACATCTAATGATGATTTAGAAAGAATAATGAAACTTATTTCGTAGAAGGAGATATTAATGGATTTTATAAAAAATGAGTATTTTATATATGGCATAATAATATTTAACTTTATATTATTAATTTTACTTATATACAATATAATTAAGACAAATAAAATAGGAAAAAAATATAAAGAATTTATGAGAAAAATAGGTAATGGAAAAGATTTAGAAGAAGATTTAGAAAATTACATTCATAGGGTGGAAAGAGTAGAAAAGCAAAATGGAGAAATTGTTCAAACATGTAATGAAATGAGCAAATCTTTAGAAAAATGTATTCAAAAAGTAGGTGTAGTAAGATATAATGCTTTTGAAAATACAGGTAGTGATTTAAGTTTTGCACTAGCTTTATTAGATAATAAAGATAATGGTATTGTTTTAAATGGTATATTTTCGAGAGAATCTTCTAACTTATATGCAAAGCCAGTAATAAGTGGAAAATCTTCTTATAGTATATCAGAAGAAGAAGAAAAAGCTATAGAAAAAGCAATTCAGGGTAAAATATAAATAAATAAAAAATAAACAAAACAAAAAGTAAAAAATGGTATTGACAAATCAAGTGAAAAATGCTAAGATTATAAATGCTACAGTGCTTTGTCAATATAATTATTTGGAGAGGTGGTCGAGTTGGCTTAAGGCACCAGTCTTGAAAATTGGCGTAGGTTAATAGCCTACCGTGGGTTCGAATCCCACCCTCTCCGCCAAAAATAAATATGTAAAAATTTAATAAAACTGGAGAAATACCCAAGTTGGTGAAGGGGCTTCCCTGCTAAGGAAGTAGGTCTCGTAAGGGGCGCGAGAGTTCGAGTCTCTCTTTCTCCGCCATATAATATAAAGTGAATGCTTGGACTTTATATTATTTTTTTTATAAAAAACAAAAAAATAATATAAATAAAAAAATAATATAAATAAAAAATAATATAAATAAAAAAATAATATAAATAAAAAAAATAATATAAATAAAAAAAATAATATAAATAAAAAAAATAATATAAATAAAAAAAATAATATAAATAAAAAA
>CALXAU010000005.1 GCA_944386355.1 uncultured Clostridia bacterium | reverse complement strand
TTTAACAATCTGGGTCTTGCCTGCAAAATATTAATATATCAATACTTTTGAGTAATAAGAAGTGAAAAACCATTAACATAGTATCAAAATAATCCAATAAAAGTAGAAATAAAACAGAATATATGATAATATAATCAAAAAAAGAAAGGTGAGTGAATTCATTGAGTAAAGTGGAAGAGTTAGAAAAAAAAGCAAAAACAATAAGAAAAGGTATTATAGAAGCAGTGTATGAAGCAAAATCAGGACATCCAGGAGGATCACTTTCAATAGCTGATATACTTACAGTTTTATATTTTAATGAACTAAAAATAGATGAAAACAATCCAGATTGGGAAGAAAGAGACAGAGTAATATTATCAAAAGGACACTGTTCTCCAGCATTATACAGTGTATTAGCAAACAGAGGATTTTTTAAAGTGGAAGATTTAAAAACATTTAGAAAAATAGATAGTTATCTGCAAGGTCATCCAGACAAAAATAAAGTACCAGGAGTAGATATGACGACAGGTTCTTTAGGTCAAGGTCTTTCAATTGCAAATGGAATAGCATTAATGGGAAAATTACAGAATAAAAATTATAGAGTATATGCAATTTTAGGAGACGGAGAAATAGAAGAAGGACAAATTTGGGAAGCAACAATGACTTCTAACAAATACAAATTAGATAATTTATGTGTAATAATAGATAATAATAATTTACAAATAGACGGAAGTATAGAAGAAGTAATGAGTTCATATCCAATAGATGAAAAATTCAAAAGTTTTGGATTTCAAATAATAAATATAGACGGGCATAATATACAAGAAATAATGGATGCTTTTGAAGTCGCAAAAAATGTTAAAAATAAACCAACATGTATTATAGCAAAAACTATAAAAGGAAAAGGAATCTCATTTATGGAAAATAGAGTGGAGTGGCATGGAAAAGCACCAACAGAAGAACAATATAAAATAGCAATGAAAGAATTAAGTAATATATAGAAGGAATAATTTGAAAGAAATTATTTCATAACTATGTGTGCATTTGAGCGAAGCAAGAAAGAAAAGGACTTTAGTTTGAAAGAAAAATCTTTCATAACTATGTGTACCTCCTATATAAAGTAAGAAAGGAATTGAATTTAATATGGAAAATATAAAGAAAAAAGCTACTAGACAAAGCTATGGAGAAGCATTACTTGAATTAGGAAGAAAAAATAAAGATATAATTGTTTTAGATGCAGATTTAGCAGGAGCAACAAAAACAGATTTATTTGCAAAAGAATTTCCAGACCGTTTTTTTGATATGGGAATTGCAGAGCAAGACATGATAAGTACAGCTAGTGGAATTTCTACATGTAGAAAAATTCCATATGCAAGCACATTTGCTGTATTTGCAGCAGGAAGAGCATATGATCAAATAAGAAATAGTGTATGTTATCCAAATTTAAATGTGAAAATTGTAGCAACACATGCAGGAATAACTGTAGGGGAGGACGGAGCTACACATCAGATGATAGAAGATATCTCTTTAATGAGAACACTTCCTAATATGACAGTACTTTCAACATCTGATGACACTCAAACTAAATGGGCAGTAGAGGAAATAAGTAAAATACAAGGGCCAGTATATTTAAGACTTGCACGACTTGCAACAAACATAATATATCCAGAAAGCCAAAAATTCGAAATAGGTAAAATGGTAGAAATAACAAAAGGAGAAGATGTAACTATTTTTGCAACAGGCGTAACAGTAGAACAAGCAATTAACGCGAGCGGAGAATTAAAAAAACAAGGAATAAGTGTAAGAGTAGTAGATGTACATACCATTAAGCCAATAGACAAAGAAATGATATTAAAATGTGCAAAAGAAACAAAACTTTTAGTAAGTATAGAAGATCATAATATAATAGGAGGGCTAGGAAGTGCAATCTCAGAAGTACTAACAGATTTATATCCAAAAAAATTGATAAGAACAGGAATTAAAGATACTTTTGGAAGGTCTGGAAATGCTAAAGAATTAATGAATTTATATAATATTGATGCAGAATATTTAATAAAAACTATAAAAAGCAATATTTCAATGTGAATTTTCTGTGAAATATATAAAATAAAGAAAAAAAGAGAAAAACAGTAAAAAATGTAAAAAAAGGTATATTTTTTACATTTTTTTAAATAAAAAACTATTGCAAAAAAAATGTTTTATTGATATGATTAAAAGGAACATGTAAATTATAAGGAGACACTATAATGATAGAATTTAGAAATGTAACAAAAACATATGATACAGGAACAAAGGCTGTAAAAAATGCAAGTTTTTTCATAGATAAAGGAGAATTTGCATTTTTAGTAGGAGCTTCTGGAAGTGGAAAATCTACATTAATAAAATTAATATTAAAAGAAGAAGAACCAACATCTGGAAACATAATAATAAATGGAAAAGATACAACTTTTTTAAAGCCAAATAGAGTTCCATATTTAAGAAGAAGTATGGGAGTTGTTTTTCAAGACTTTAGATTACTACCAGATAAAACAGTATATGATAATGTAGCATATGCAATGTACATAGTAAGAGCAACACCAAGACATATAAGAAGACAAGTTCCAATGGTATTATCATTAGTAGGATTAAGTGGAAAAGCAAAAATGTATCCAAATGAACTATCAGGAGGAGAACAACAAAGAGTAGCACTAGCAAGAGCGCTAGTTAATAATCCATCAATGTTAATTGCAGATGAGCCAACAGGAAACTTAGATCCAGACACAGCATGGGATATAATGAATTTATTAAATGATATAAATATGAGAGGAACAACTGTAGTTGTTGCAACACATGCAAAAGACATAGTAGATCAAATGAAAAAAAGAGTAATACAAATAAACAAAGGCGAAATTGTAAGAGATGATAAAAAAGGTGGGTATGACAGTGAAATATAATATATTAGGATATTTAATAGGAGAAGGATTTAGTAACGTATTCAAAAACAAAAAATCAACAGGTGCATCACTTATGATTATGTGTGCAACTATGATAATATTTGGTATATTTTTAATATTAGGACAAAATATAAATCATCTTGTAAAAGAAGTTGAGTCAAAACAAGGAATGCAAGTTTTTATCAAAGATGAAGCAACGCAAGAACAAATAGATGAACTAGGAAAAAGCATAAGAGAATTAAATGGTGTAAACACAGTGGAATATGTATCAAAAGAAGAAGCACTAGAAGATGCAAAGGAAATGTTTAAAGATTATCCTGAATTAATAGAAGGCTTTGATGATGAAGAATATTTTCTTTCAGCATCATATGTTATAACACTTACAGATTTAAATTTAAGTCAAGAAGTTTACTCAACAATAGATTCTTTTGAAATGGTAAAAAATATACAAAGTAGAGATACAACAGTTACAAAATTAATAAGTATTGCAAATGGAATAAAAATAATTACAGGAGTAATATTAATTTTACTTATTATAATATCTACATTTATAATATCAAATACAATAAAATTAACAGTGCATGCAAGAAGAAAAGAAATTTCAATAATGAAATATGTAGGAGCAACAAATGGTTTTATCAGGTGGCCTTTTATAGTAGAAGGTATGATTATAGGAGTTATAGCCAGTGCTATATCAATTGTAATAATAGGTGTATCATATAGCTTTATTGCAGAAAAAGTTTTACAAGACAATTTCATAGAATTAATAAATGCAAGTTTAGTATCATTTGGAGAAATGTTTAATTCAATTATTTTCGTATACATGCTATTAGGAATAGGAATAGGAGCAATTGGAAGTGTAATTTCTATGAGAAAATATTTAAAAGTGTAAAGGAGAAAACATGCGTAAAATTTTATGTATAGTTTTAATCTATATAATTTGTAGTTTTACTATAATTTCATATGCAGAAGATGAAATAACAGATTTACAACAAGAACATCAAACATTGCAAAATCAAATTCAGGATGCAAGTACTAATTTAGAAGATTTGCAAAATGAATTATCAGATAACTTAATACAGGTTCAAAAATTAGATGAAAAAATAAGCTCATCTCAAACAGAATTAGACGAATTAAAAAAGGAAATTACAGATTTACAAACTAAAATAGACGAAGTAGAAAAAAATTTAGAAACAGCAGAAAAAAATTATGAAAAAAGAAGAGAAATATTAAAAAAGAGAATAATTAGTACTTATGAAGCAGGAGAAACTCAATATCTAGATGTAATACTAGGATCAAAAAGCCTATCTGACTTTTTATCAAGATACTATTTAATAAGTGAAGTTGCAAGTTATGACAAACAACTACTAGATGAAGTAGAAAGTCAGAAAAAAGAAATAGAACAATCAAAAGAAAATTTACAAAAAGATAAAGAACTATTAACAACAATGAAGCAAAATCAGACAAAAACATCAAAAATTCTTCAAAATACAAAAACATTAAGAGAAAATTATATTTCACAATTATCAGAAAGAGAAAAAGAAATACAAACACAAATAGATGAATATACAGCAAGATTTGCAGAAGTAAATGCAGAAATTTTAGAATTAGCATTAAATGGAGAACAAACAACATATATTGGAGGAATAATGGCTTGGCCTGTTCCAGGATATACCAGAATAACATCAAATTATGGAATGAGAACACATCCAATAACAGGTGTATATAAACTTCATACAGGAGTGGATATAGGAGCACCAATGGGAGCAAACTTTATAGCAGTAACAGACGGAATTGTAGTAAAGGCAGAGTACAACTCAGCATATGGTAAAATGGTAGTAATAGATCATGGTGGAGGAATTTCAACATTATATGCACATGGCTCAGAAATATTAGTAGAAGTTGGACAAACTGTAAAAAGAGGAGAATCTGTTTTAAAAGTTGGATCTACTGGATATTCAACAGGACCACATGCACATTTTGAAGTAAGAATAAATGGTGTTGTTACAAATCCTATAGAATATATTACAAGTAACAAATTGCCAGAAGGTGTAAATCAGAATACATCAAATACAGATAATACAACAAATACAACCAATTCAAGTAATACAACAGAACAAACAAATACTACTGAAAACGAATAAAAGTACATGGATTAAAAGAAGGAGGAACTTATGAAAAAAATAAGTTTAAAAATAATCACAGTAATAATTATAGGAATATTTCTATTAAATAGTAATATAGTAATAGCAGCAAATGAAATAACACAAATGCAAAACGAAAAAAATGATACACAAAGTAAAATAGACGAAACAGAAAAGAAAAAAGAGGAAGTAACACAACAAAAAAATGAAACAATAGAACAAGTGGAAGAATTATCGACAAAAATATCAGAATATGAGAGTCAAATAGAAGAATTAGATTCTAAAATAGATGAGTTAAATAATAAAATAAAAGAAACAGAGCAAAATTTAGAAAGTGCACAAAAAGATTATGAAAAAAGGGAAGAAGCATTAAAGAAAAGAATGATAGCAATATATGAAGCTGGAGAAACTTCTTATCTTGACTTTATTCTAAGTTCAAATAGTCTTTCAGATTTTCTTTCAAAATATTATGTTGCATCAGAAATTGCAAACAGAGATAAAGAATTATTAGAGCAAATAGAAGCTCAAAAGAAAGAAATAGAAGCTTCAAAACTTTCTCTTGAAAATAGTAAAAAAGAATTAGATACAACAAAAGCAAGTAAACAACAAGTATCAACAGAATTACAAAATAGCAAAAAAGAAAAAACACAATATGTTTCACAACTATCAGCAGAAGAAAAAGAACTTCAAGAACAAATAGACGAATTGGCTGAATATAATAAAACATTAGATGCAAAAATAAAACAAAAACAAGCACAAATACAAGAAGAAATTAGAAAAGCACAAGAAGAACAAAAAAAGCAAAATAATAGTAACAATTCATCTGGAAGTGGAAGCTCATCAAATGGATCTTCAAGCTCTGGAGGAGCTGTAAGTTCAGTTGGATTTATGTGTCCAGTACCTTCACATCCAACAATAACTACAGGATTATATTATTCTAGTGGAGCATATCATGGAGCAGTAGATTTTGGCTCTAGTGGAATATCAGGTGCTCCAGTTGTTGCAGTAGCAGACGGTATTGTAGTTTCAGTTGAGAGACTTACAACTAGTTATGGAAATCATATTATAATTGCACACTATAATGGTTTATATACTTTATATGCACATGGGCAAGCTGGTTCAATAACTGTTTCAGAAGGACAGAAAGTAACTAAAGGTCAACAAATTATGAGAGTTGGAAGTACAGGAAATTCAACAGGACCACATTTACATTTTGAAGTAAGAACAAGTCCAGGAACATATTCATGTAGAGTAAATCCAAGAAATTATTTACCATAAGAAAATGAAATTTTTCGATACAAGAACAAATCGGAAAGCCCTAATTTAATGCAAACTTTAACTTTCTCTTTGGCTTTCCGTAAATTTGTTCTGTTCCAATTTTACGCAAGTAAAATTGTATACAATGGCTTTTATATATTACATTTTATAGCAAGAGTTCAAACTTTGTAAAAAAGATTTTAAAAATTGGTTGAAAGGAAAGTGTACTTAAATGGAAGAGCCAAAAAGATATAAAATATATAAAATTGTAATGCTGGTAGTATTAACAGCATTTATTACATTTATGATAACAAGTATTGTATTATATACTCATTTTTCAGATAATGAAGTAGGTAAATTTGTCTTAACTAATTCTAATAATACAGATATAGAAACAGAAATAAATAAACTAAAAAAAGTAATAGATGAATATTATTTAGGAGAAGTCAATGAAGAAGATTTAAAAGAAGGAGCAATAAAAGGATATATAGAAGGCCTAAATGATCCATATACGGAATACATAACAAAAGAAGATATGGAAGATTATCTTGCTGACACATTAGGAAATTTTGTCGGTATAGGAATATATATGGTAAAAAATACTCAAAACAACACAATAGAAGTATTGTCTCCTATAAAAAATAGTCCAGCACAGGCTGCTGGAATATTGCCTGGAGATATAATAAAAAGCATTAATGGAGTAGAATACACAGGTGATGAAATGTCAGTTGCAGCAGCTAAAATAAAAGGGGAAGAAGGTAGTTCTGTAAAATTAGAAATAATTAGAGGAACAGAAACATTAAATTTTGATATTAAAAGAGAAAAAATTAAAGTTAACCAAATAGAAGGAAAAATGTTAGAAGATAACATTGCATATATTGAAATACCTTCATTTGATGAAGAAACAGCAAATGACTTTAAGAGTAAATGGGAAGAATTAGAAAAACAAAATGCTAAATCTTTAATAATAGATTTAAGAAATAATGGTGGAGGAATTGTAGACGAAGCACTAGAAATAGCAGATTTTATGACAGAAAAAGACTCTGTATTATTATATGAAATAGATAAAAACAATAACGAAAAAGTAAGAAAATCTAAAAATGATCCTATTATAAATGTTCCAATAATAATACTTACAAATGAAAATACAGCAAGTTCATCGGAAATCTTAGCAGGAGCTTTAAAAGACTTAGGAAAAGCTAAAATAGTGGGTACAAAGACATATGGAAAAGGAGTTATACAGCAATTAATAGAATTTAAAGACGGAAGTGGCATAAAAATTACTTGTGAACAATATAAAACTCCAAATAAAAATGAAATAAATAAAGTAGGAATTTCGCCAGATGTAGAAGTAGAATTGCCAGAAACAGTAGAAAATGTCCTATTAGTTAAAGAAGAAGAAGATACTCAATTAAAAAAGGCAATAGAAATACTAAAAAGCGAAAATTAAAAAACCAGAAACAAAAAGGGGTAAATTTTATGAATTTAGCAAATAAATTAACAATTTTTAGAATTATATTAGTTCCAATAATGGTAATAATACCTTTTTTAAACATTAAAGGGAATTTATTTGAAATACCAATTACATGTATTATAATAGATGCAATATTTATTATAGCTTCAATAACAGATAAATTAGACGGTTATATTGCACGATCTAAAAATCAAGTTACAACTTTTGGTAAATTCTTAGACCCTTTAGCAGATAAAATATTAGTTTTAGCGGCAATGATAATGTTAGTAGAAATGAATAAATTACCTGCATGGATACCAATAATAGTTTTAGCAAGAGAATTTATGGTTTCAGGCTACAGATTAGTTGCAGTAGAAAAAGGTGGAATTGTAATAGCTGCCTCAATATGGGGAAAGCTAAAAACAGTAACACAAATGATAGCAATAATATTTGCATTTATAGATAAGAATGCTTTTGCAGAGTGCTTTACAGGAGAACTTACAGGAATAGATTATTTTCTAAATTTATTTGTTACAATAATGATGATAATTCAAGTAATTGCTACAATTTTTTCTGGAATAGATTATATGAAAAACGCAAAAGATTTGACTACTAAATAAATAGTTTAAAGTATAAAATAAACTGTGTTACAATTCATGGTAATAAAAATAATATAGATAAAAAAGTACTTGACAAAAAATAATTTGTGTCTTAATATAGATAAAGATTTTAAAAATTTAAAAAAATTTTAAGGAAATTGCGTATTTATATGCAATTTCCTCTAATGTAATATAAAAGAAAAGGAGAAATGAAAAATGGAAGAAAAAGAAGTAATCCTAACAAAAGAGGGATTTGAAAAATTAGAAAAGGAATTAAATTATTTAAGAACAGAGAAAAGAACAGAAATAGCAGATAGAATAAAAATAGCATTAGGCTTTGGAGATTTATCTGAAAATTCTGAATATGATGAGGCTAAAAATGCTCAAACAGAAAATGAATTAAAAATTGCAGAATTAGAAAATAAAATAAGATATGCAAAAATAATTGATGAAAAGGATATAGATACAGAAACAGTACAGGTAGGAAATATTGTAAAAGTATTAGACATTGAATTTAATGAAGAAGTAAATTATACAATAGTAGGTTCTACAGAAGTAAATTTAGCAGAAAATAAAATCTCTAACGAATCTCCACTTGGAAAAGCTCTGCTTGGAGCAAAAAATAATCAAACAGTAGAAGTAAATGCACCAGCAGGAGTTATGAAATATAAAATATTAGCTATTAATAAATAATTAGATAGTATTTATTAATACCTTCTTAAATGTTTTTTTACAAATACTTAAGAAGGTATTTTCATATTGTATAAAAGTCGTTTTGCTCTAACAATGAACACAAATTTACGGAAAGCCAAAAGCAAAAGTTAAAAATAGTATAAATGTTAAGGCTTTCCGATTTGTTCTACAATAGGAAAGTTATACTTTCCTATTGTAGAAAAGTCGCTTCGCTCCAATAATTGTACACAATTTTACTTACGTAAAATTGGCACAGAACAAATTTACGGAAAGCCAAAAGCAAAAGTTAAAAATAGTATAAATGTTAAGGCTTTCCGATTTGTTCTATATAAAAAATGTTTGAACTGTACTATTTTTAAAACTTTATTTGAGTTCTTTAAAATTAAGACAACTTTCTAAAGCAAGTAAAATCATATTGTTTAAACCAGTTTGTCTTTCACTTGCACTTACTTGTCTAGAAATATGCTTAGAGTCAACAACACTCATTAGGCAAGCAGCTTTTTTGTTTAAATAATTAGCTATATAAAATAATGAAAAAGCCTCCATTTCAGCTCCAATTATATTTGAATTCTTAGGAAATCTGTCTAAAAATTTATCCACATCACTCATATATAAATCAAAACAATCAGTACAAATTGTATTACCACAAACTACCGGAATATTAATTTGTTTTGATGTGTCAAAAATAATTTTATTAGCATCACTATTTGCTGAAACAACATGACAATCATCATTATTAAAAGTTAGAGCAAAATTACTTTCTGAATATACATTTTCTGTAAGTATAATATCAAATAAATTTAAGTCTTCTTTGTATCCTCCACAAGAACCAATCCTTATTATTAAATCAACATCATAAAATTTATATAATTCATAACAATAAATTCCCATACTAGGCATACCCATTCCAGAAGCCATAACTGTAATATTTATACCCTTGTAATTACCAGTATAAGCATACATTCCTCTTACTTGATTTACTAATTTGTAATCATTTAAAAAATTCTCAGCAATATATTTAGCTCTTAAAGGATCACCTGGCATTAAAACAATGTTTGAAATATCTCCTTTCTTTGCTTCATTATGTGGTGTTGGCATAATATAACCTCCTTAAAATTTAATATTTAATTAGAATAAATAAAAAGTCTAATTATAATCATTTCATTCTTTCGAAAAAGTTATTATTATTATAGCATTGTTCTCTTTTTTTTACCACAAATTTTAAATTCTTTTATAGGTATTTGTTAATGTTTTTTCACTTCTTATTACTCGAAAGTATTGATATATTAATATTTTGCAGGCAAGACCCAGATTGTTAACCCCCAGCTATGTTTTGCCAAATAATATTAATATATCAATACTTTTGTTATTTATCATTAAAACCATTAACTAGTAGCAGGTATTTTTTACTATTTGTTACAATTCACACAATGCTATTTAAGTAATTGCATATAATTTTTAAGAAATTATTACGAAAATATTACAGAAATATTAAAAGAATATTACATTAAAAAAATGTATTTACAAAAAGAAAAAGATAGAATATACTATTAAACATAAACAGAAGAATAAAAAGAACGTTAAAAGGGAAGAATAAAAGAAAAATCTGATTATAACAATTCATAATTTTTAGTAAATAATTAATTAAATTATATAAGTTATTAATATACTTATAACACAATTTAAACAACTAAAAAATAAAACTTGTCATTCTATTAATAACGATAATAAATGAATTTTTAAAAGTGCAAAAGTATAATTTGCAAGAAAAGTATTTTATAACTATGTGTGCCTTCCGAGCGAAGCAAGAAAGGAATGGAATTTAATATGAAAATTAAAGGACTACTAAAAGTTATAGAAAAATAAAATCAGATATAAAAGGAAGGAAAACAAAATGAGAAAAAAAGGATTAGAAAACCAAAGAAAAAATTTACAACAACTAGAACTAAAAGAGGAATTGTTGGATCTATAGAGGTAGGAACAGTAGAAAATTGCATAAATAAAGGTAACATAAGTGCGAAAGGGAGCTTTGTTGGTGGAATATCAGGCTATACTGGAAGTTTTATAAATTGTGTAAATCAAGGTAATATTGAAGGAGTATCATATATAGGAGGTATAGCACCATTAATATTTGGAGAAATTAAAAATGTATCAAACACAGGGAAGGTTTATGCAAAAGGTTCTGAAGCTATACCAGCAATGGCTGGAGGAATAGCTATACAAATAGTTCGAACATTAGAAAATGCATATAATAGTGGAACTGTAGAAGTAGAAAATTTAAACAATAAAATCGGGATTGCAGGAGGAATAGTTGCAGCAACGGCAAAAGGACAAGATTATATAATAAAATATTCATATAATAAAGGAGAAATAATAGGAAGAGATAAAGATATATTAGGAAATATAGTTGGACAAAGAATGACAGGTTCAACAATAGAAAATTGTTATTATTATACAGAAAGTGAAACAAAAGGAATAGGAAGCGAATCAGATGATATGGAAACGAAAAATCCAGTAGAAGATACCATAGGAGTAACAGAAAAAGTAGAAGATAATATAGAAACATATGAAGAATTTTTAACATGGATTGAAGGTAAAAAAGAATAATACAAGACAGTAGGAGAAGTTTTCCGAAGTTTTTTAATAAATTTTTCCCTAAAAATATCTATCACAATACAAAGTGGTAGATATTTTTTTGCTAAAAACTTCAAAAACAAAAAGTTGTTACTAGTTAATGATTTTAATGATAAATAACAAAAGTATTGATATATTAATATTATTTGGCAAAACATAGCTGGGGTTTAACAATCTGGGGCTTGCCTGCAAAATATTAATATATCAATACTTTTGGGTAATAAAAAGTGAAAAACCATTAACGAGTAACAAAAAGTTCATTATTTTAACGTATTGTTATTTACAAAAAAGTAAAAATAACATATACTTATAAATATATAAAATAGATAAATTAAATTTTAAAATAATAGTAGTATGATAAAAGTATTTTAAATTTATAAATTAAAAAAAGTTATATTCACATGTAAAGAAAAATAAAAGGGGAACAAGAGATGATTTTAAAAAAAATAAATGAAATATTTGGGTATGCTCTTTTTGGAGTAGGAGCATTAAAAATGATACTTGTAATTTTACTATTAATACAATTTGCTACAAGTCTTGGAGCAATAGTAAATGGAGAATTAGACTTTTTTTATAATTATACAAATCTTGCATTAATGTTAGGAATTGCGCAATTTATATTAGCCATGGGTTCAGTAATAATGATAATATTCAATCTTACAAATCAACCAGAAGTAATAGTAGGATATTTAATAGGATTAGGAGCAGTATTAATAGAATTTTTTGCCCCACCATTTCTAACATTTATTTCTCTTTCCATGGAATGTGGAATGTACATGAAAGCAGGAAGTGTAATAAGGCAAAAAAACGAAATACATAAAATTGAATATAGAAAACCTAATAGAAAAACAATAAAAAATACAGAATGGTTTTATTCATATAAAACTGAAGCAACAGATGATAAAGAAGAAAAAAGAAAAGCCAAAATAGAAAAAGAACTTTCAGAATGGAAAGAATTATTAGACTCAGGAGAAATTGATGAAGTAACATATAACGAAGAAACAAATAGACTTATAGAAAAAGAAAAAAGGAGAATGGAAAGAAAAATGCAAAACCAAAGAAAAAACGAAGGAATTACATTAGTTACACTAGTAATTACAATAGTAGTGTTATTAATAATTGCCTCAATATCAATAACAGGAGGAATAAAGCGGAACAGACAGTGTTCAAGAAAAAGCAGACATAGCAGAACTTACTATGATACAACATGCAGTATATGAAACATATACAAAAGCAAATATAACAAAGGAGAGCTTGCCTGGAAAAACACTTTTAGACGAAGGAATACAAATCGACGAAATAATACAAGAAATAAATTCTAAAAAATCTACAGAAGAAGAACAAATACAAAAAAAGGGAAATGAAGAAGACTATTATTTACTAGAACAAAACGAACTTGAAGAAATAGGTGTAGAAAACAGTAAAAGTACATATATAGTAAATTATAAAACAGGAGAGGTAATAAATAATACAAAACTAGTAACAAAAACAGGAAAACCTTTATATACATATTCTAAAGAAGAAAATTAAGTAATATTAAAATGAAAGAAAAAGATTTCATAACTATGTGTGCTTTTCGAGCGAAGCGAGAAAAGAATGAATTTTAGTATGAAGGAAAAAGCTTTCATAACTATATGTGCTTTCTAAGTGAAGCGAGAAAGAAATGAATTTTAAAATAAATTTAGGAGTGATTTTTTTGGAACTAAAAAAATGGATAGAAAACAAAAACTTTATAATAGACAAAAGCAGAATTTTTTTTAATGAACCAATGAATAAACACACTAGTTTTAAAATAGGTGGAAAAGCCGAATGTTTTATAAAAGTAAAAAGTATAGAGGAATTAAAACAAATAATACAAGAAGTAAATAAAGAGAATAAAAAACAATTAAAATCACAAAAAGAAGAACAAACAGAACAGAAAATAAATCAAGAAAGAAATATAAATGAAAATAAAAAAATAAGAGAAAATGGAATACCAATAACAATTTTAGGAAATGGAAGCAATGTATTAGTAAGAGATAAAGGAATAAAAGGAATAGTAATAGAAATTTCAATTGAACAACTGGAAATTCAAGAAAAAGAAAAAATAGAAATAAAAGTAGGAGCTGGAAACAAACTTTCAAATCTAGCTCATAAATTAGCGCAAAAAAGTATAAAAGGACTAGAATTTGCCTCTGGAATACCAGGAACAATAGGTGGAGCAATAAAAATGAATGCAGGGGCATATGGAAAAGAAATGAAAGACATTATAAAGACTGTAACATGTATGGATAGGGAAGGAAATATACACGAAATTGAAAACAAAGAATTAAACTTTGAATATAGACATAGTATATTTTTTACTAATGATCTAATCATTTTAGGTGCAAAATTAGAGCTAGAAAAAGGTAAAAAAGAAGAAATTGAATTACAAATGAATGAATATTTACAAAATAGAAAAGAAAAACAACCAATAGAATATCCAAGTGCAGGAAGTACTTTCAAGAGAGGAAATGACTTCATAACTGCTAAACTTATAGATGAAGCAGGATTAAAAGGAAAAACAATTGGTGGAGCATGTGTTTCAGAAAAACATGCAGGATTTATAATAAATAAGCAAAATGCAACAGCAAAAGATGTATTAGAATTAGTTGAATATGTAAAAAAAATACTAAAAGAAAAATTTAATAAAGAAATAGAATTAGAAGTACAAATAATAGGAGAAGAATAAGTTATCTCAAGAAAGGATGATAAAAAATGAAGGGCTTTTTCCAATGGTTTAAATCTAGTAATAAAATGAAAAGGTGGATGTTTTTAATTTTAATTGGAATTATACTAGTATGTTACACTATAGCTGAAATATTAGTGCTAAAAGAAATTTCTTTTGAGCAAGTTGCAAAAATTGTAGCAATTTTTGTTGTAGGATTTTTAGCAATTGTTTCTGGATTAATATTTTTAAATAAAAGAACATTAGAAATATTAATAGAATCAACAGATGAAAGAATGGGAAATAAAAAAAATATAAATATAAAATCATTAATATTTGATAAAAAAGTATACGATCAAGGTCCAAACATTGTAATAATAGGTGGAGGAACAGGCCTAAATACAGTTCTTAAAGGACTAAAAAAATATACAACAAATTTAACTGCAATTGTAACAGTATCTGATTATGGAGAAAATATTTCAAACTCAAGACGAGAACTAGGAATATTGCCATTAGAAGATATAAAACAAAGTATAGTATCATTAGCACAAGATGAAGAAGAAGTAGAAAAACTATTACATTATAAATTTAAAGAGGGAAGATTATCAGACTTAGAATTTTCAGATATTTACTTTAAAGCAATGAAAGAAGTAAATGGAGATATAACAAAATCAATAATTAACAGTAATGAAATATTTAATATGATAGGAAAAGTAATTCCTGTAACATTAGAAGAAATGGAAATAGTAGCAGAACTTGCAAATGGATATATGGTTAAAGAAAAATCTAGAATACCAGAGGTAGTTTCAGAAAAAATAACAAAAATAAATAGAATAACATTAAATCCATCTAATTGTAGACCAGCACCTGGAGTATTGGAAACAATTGAAAAAGCCGACTGTATAATAATTGGTCCAGGAAGCTTATATACAAATGTAATACCAAACTTACTTGTAAATGGTGTTGCAAAAGCAATAAAAGAAAGTAAAGCAGCTAAAATATATATTTGTAATATAATGACAGAACCAGGTCAAACAGATAATTATGGTGTATCAGATCATATTAAAGCAATAACAGAACACTGTGGACAAGGTATAATGGATTATTGTATTTACGATACAGGTGAAATTATACCAGAATTTGTAAAAAAATATAATTTACAAGGTCAAGAACCAGTTGAACAAGACATTAGTAAAATAAAAGGAATAACATGTCTTCAAAGAAACTTATCTATGATAGAAAATAACTATATAAGACATGATCCAAACTTAGTAGCAGCATCTATAATTGGAATAATATGTGATGATTTAAAATATCAAGATAAACAAAATGACCCTCAATATATGATGTTAAATACAAAACTAAGAGAAGAAAAACGAATAAATAAAATAAAGCAATCTATGAAAAAGAAACAAAACAAAAATCAAGAAAAAGTTAAAATTGCAAAACATGGTTCAAAGAGAAGAAGCAAATTTAGTGATAAATATAGTGATAGAATACAATCAATAAGACAATCAGATGAAAAAAACAGAAGAAGAAATGTAGATATGTTACAAAAACAACCTAAAAAAACAGAAAAGAGAGAAGGAAAAAGATATAAAGATAAACACTCAAGTCAAAAAAGAACAGAATTACTTGAAAAGTTAAATAAAAATTAAGGAGGAAAAGATGATATTTACAAAGGAAAATCTTACACTAGAAGAAGGTCTTAATAAAGAATGGCTTATAACAAATGGAATTGGAGGTTATGCAAGTTCAACAATAATAGGAATTAACACAAGAAAATATCATGGATTATTAATAGCGCCATTAACACCACCTGCAAGGAGATTTTTAATACTTTCAAAATTAGATGAAGCATTAGAAATAGAGGGAAAGGAATATAATTTTTACTCAAATATTTGTCAAAACTATATATCAAAAGGATTTGAGTATCAAGAAAAATTTGAAAAAGTCGAAATCCCAATATTTTCATATAAAATAGAAGATATATTAATAGAAAAAAGTATATGTATGGAATATGGAAAAAATACAGTAGGAGTTTTATATAAAATAAAAAATGGAAATAAAGATGCAACATTAAAACTTACACCTGTTATAAATTATAGAGATTTTCATACAATGAATACAGATCATAATTTTAAGCTAAGACAAGATATAAATAAAAACAAAATAAAAATGGTTATAGATGAAAATTCATGGACACCAATTTATATGAAAACATCTGAAGGAACATATCAAAATTACGAAAATAATATATTTTCACATATGTTTTATATAGAAGAAGAAAAAAGAGGATTTTATCCAGAAGAAAATCATATAGTTCCAGGAACTTTTCAAATAAAAATAAATAAAAACGAGGAAAAGAAAATTTCTTTTATATGTTCATTAGAAGATAATATAGATGAAATAGATGTAGAAGATTTGATTCAAAACGAAAAAAATAGGCTAGATAAAGTATTTAAAGAAAGTGGGCAAATACTAGAAGACAGAAATTTAGAAAAAAAAGAAGAACTAAAAAAACAAGAAATAATGAAATTATTCTCAATAGCAATAGATAATTTTATTGTATACAGGCCTTCTTTTGGATTACATACAATAATTGCGGGATATCCATGGTTTTTAGATTGGGGAAGAGATACTTTAATAGCATTTGAAGGGTTATGTTTAAAAACAAAAAAATATGAAATTGCAAAAGAAATATTATTAACAATGATAAGAGATATTAAATATGGTTTAGTTCCAAATGGATATTCAGGATTTGACAATAGACCATTATATAATAGTGTAGATAGTTCACTTTTATTATTTGAGCAAATACAAAAATATTTAGAATATACAAATGATGAAAAATTTATAAAAGAAAAGCTATATAATAAACTAGAAAATATAATAAATAACTATGTACAAGGAATAGATTTAGATAACAATAATATCTATTTAGATAAAGACTATTTAATTTCATCAGGAACAAAAGATACTCAAAACACTTGGATGGATGCGAAATATGCCGGAATTGCGGTAACACCAAGAAATGGAAAAGCAGTAGAAATAAATAGCTTATGGTATAATGCACTAAAAATAATGGAAGAATTAACTAAAAAATTTGGAAAAAAATTAGAAGCGAAAAAATATAAAGAACTTGCAGACAAATGTAAAAAATCTTTTGTTGCTAAATTCTATAATAAAAGAAGAAAATGTTTATTTGATGTATTAGGAGATAACAAAATAAGACCAAACCAATTATTTGCATTAAGCTTAAGTTATCCAATAATAAATCCAGCTTCAGAAGAAGCAAAAGAAATAATAGAAACTGTAGAGAAAAAATTACTTAATAAATATGGTTTAAAAACGCTTGCAAAAGGTGAAGAAAACTATGTAGAAGTATATGAAGGAGACGGATTTAGAAGAGACTTTAGCTATCATCAAGGAATTACATGGCCTTGGCTTTTGGGTCTATATTATAACTCATTAAAAAATATAGAAAGTGTTCAAAAAACTAAAAAAGCAAAAAATGAAATGCAAGAAAAAATTGAAAAATTTAAACAAAATATATATAAAACATTCGAAAAAGAAATAACTCAAACTGGTTGTATTGGTAGTATTTCAGAATTATATGATTCAAAAAGACCTTTTCTACCAAAAGGAGCAATTGCTCAAGCCTGGAGTGTAGCTGAAATATACAGAATAATAGCAGAATAACAGAAAGGAAAAACAAAAATGAGGATTTTAGGAATAGATCCTGGTTTTGCAATTACAGGTTATAGCATAATTGACTATATAGGAAATAAATTCAAATTAATAACATCAGGAGCTATAACAACCAAAGCTGGAGTATCTTTTCCTCTAAGATTAGAAAAGATATATACAGATTTAAATGAAATTATAAAAGAATATAAACCAGACAGTATGTCAATAGAAGAACTCTTTTTCAATAATAATGCAAAAACAGCAATTAATGTTGCACAAGCAAGAGGAGTAATTTTAGTTACTGCAAGAATTAATGGATTGGCAACATATGAATATACACCTCTTCAAGTAAAACAAGCAGTTGTGGGATATGGAAGAGCAGATAAAATACAAGTACAAAGAATGGTAAAAATGATTTTAAATACAGAAAAACTTCCAAAGTTAGATGATATTACAGATAGTATGGCAATAGGAATTTGTCATGCACATTCTGCAAAATTTTCAGAAAGGCTATAAAAAATGAAAACAATAAATGAATTAGAAAGAGATTTAAAACAAGGCAACTTAAACTGTATATATTTACTTTATGGAGAAGAATTATATTTATTAGAGAATTGTATAAAAAAAATAAAAAATCTATTCGGAGAAACAATTAATGGAATAAATCAAATAATAATAGAAGAAAATAATATACAAGAATTAAATTCACATCTAATAACACCAGCATTTGGATATGAAAAAAAATTAATAATTATAAAAAATACTGGACTATTGAAAAAAGAAGGAAAAAAGAAAAATATTCAACTAAGTAAAATAAAAGAAAATTTTAATACATTTTTAATAGAAAATGCAAAACTAGTAGAAGAAACTTTAGTAATAATAATTGTAGAAGATGAAGTTGAAAAAAAAGAATTATTCAACACAATAGATAAAATAGGAGTTACGTGTAATTTTGATTTTCTAAAACCCATAGAAATAGAAAAAAGAATTAAGGCAATTTGTAATGCATATCATGTTGAAATAGAAAAACAAACTTTACAATATTTTATAGAATGTTGTGGAACAAATATGCAAGAATTAATTAATGAAATTAGAAAATTAATTGAATATGCTGGAGAAAATGGGAAAATAGAGAATCAAGATATAGATAAATTATGTACAAAAAAAATAGAAAGTGTTATTTTTGATTTAACAGATAATTTAGCAAAAAAAAATATAACTAAAGCATTAGAAGTTTTAAAAAATTTAATATATGAGAAAGAACCATTGCAAAAAATATTAGTTACATTATATAATCATTTTAAGAAATTATATATTGTAAAAATAGCAATAAAAGAAAACAAAGATATTATAGATAGTTTAGAATTAAAACCTAATCAAATGTTTTTAGTAAAAAAATATAAAATGCAAGTAGCGTATTTCAAAGAAGAAGAATTAAGACGAATTTTAAGAGAGTTATATGATTTAGATTATAAATATAAAATTGGGGAAATAGATTTACAAATAGGTATTGAAACAATATTATGTGCATATTGTGGATAGAATGTATAAACTCACCTTTTTTGGATAAAAATAATAGAAAATAATGTTTATTAATATTTTGGTTACAATTCACAGCTGTAAAATTTTATAGATGGCAAAGGATATATAAATATATCATTTGCTAATTTACAAAGCTTTGTGAATAGTAACATATTATGAGGTGAGATTTATGTTAAAAAATAAAAAAATATTTATAATAGGCTTATTCTTTGTTATAGTTTTAGGGATAATAACTTTTTTAATATTTTTTCAAAATAATGAAGTTGAAGCTTTATCTAAGTATGGTTCAAGAGGTTCAGAAGTTACACAAATCCAAACTAAATTAAAAAGGTGGGGATATTATAAAGGAAATATTGACGGAATTTATGGAAGTCAAACAGTAGAAGCAGTAAAATATTTTCAAAGAAAAAATGGATTATCAGTAGACGGAATTGCAGGACCAAAAACATTGCAGGCAATGGGGATATATTCTTCATCATCTAGTAGTAGTGGAACATCTAGTAATTCAAATGATTTAAATCTTTTAAGTAGAGTTGTTTATGGAGAAGCAAGAGGAGAACCATATGCAGGACAAGTAGCGGTAGCCGCAGTATGTTTAAATAGGGTTAAAAGTAGTTCATTTCCAAATACATTAGCAGGAGTTGTATACCAATCTGGAGCATTTGATGCAGTAGCAGACGGACAAATAAATTTAACACCTAACTCTACAGCAAGAAAAGCAGCACAAGATGCATTAAATGGCTGGGATCCAAGCTATGGAGCAATATATTATTTTAATCCAGCAACTGCAACAAATAAGTGGATTTGGTCTAGACCAATGACAGTAACTATTGGAAACCACAGATTTTGTAAATAAAAATGAAGGGAGAAGAAATGATCTTATATCCAAAAGCATATTTTTTAAAAGTAGAAGATATAACAATAGAATTTTTAAGAAAAAAAAAATTAAAGGCATTAATACTCGATGTAGATAATACTCTAATAGATTATAAAGAAAATTTATCAAGCACAAAAAAGCAATGGGCAAAAGAGTTAAGAGAAAATGGAATAAAATTATATATTTTATCAAACTCAAATAAAAAACAAAAAGTAGAAAAAGTTGCAAATGAGCTGCAAGTGCAATATAAGACATTTGCCAAAAAGCCATTAAAGCTTAATTTTTTAAAAATTCAAAAAGAAATTGGAGAAAGTCCGGAACAAATAGGAGTAGTAGGAGATCAACTATTTACAGATATTATTGGAGGAAACAGATGTAATATGTTTACAATATTAGTTGATCCCATAAATGAAAAAGACTATTGGTATACGGCATGGAAAAGACCTATAGAAAATAATTTGAAAAATAAAATAAAAGAAAAAATATTAAAATAAGGAGAAAATAGATGTATATAAATGATGTACCAATATTTTATTATGCTATATTTGCAATAATAGGTTTATTTGTAGGGCAAATTGTGGATTGGACAAATAAAAGACTTCCAGAATATAAAAAAGTAATTTCTTTAGACATTATAAAAGAATATAAATTAGAATTTAAACCAAATTACATATTAATGATATTAACTTCAATAATATACGTATTTTTAGTATATGTTTATGGAATTCATAATTCTGTAATAGAAAATTTAGATCTAATAAAATTTTTAATAGTTACACCAATGCTATTATCAGTATTTGTAATTGATTATAAGTATCAAATAATTCCAAATAGGCTTAATCTAACATTATTAGAAGTTGGTATAGTATTTGCTTTTTTATATGGTTTATCAGATGTAGCAATATCTATAAATATGTTACTTGGAATGTGTGCAGGAGCAGGAATATTCTTTATTATAACTTTCTTAGGAGGATTATTCTATGGAAAAGAAGCAATGGGATTTGGTGATGTAAAATTAATGGGAGCACTTGGAATAGTTTTTGGACTTTCTAATATAATAATAATTACATTATTATCTTTTTTAATAGGTGCTGTACTAAGTATATTTTTACTTGCAACACATATAAAAAAATCTAATGAATACATACCATTTGGCCCATTTATCGTATTAGGTGCTTTAATTAGTATATATGTACCTTTTGAAACAATAAAAATGATATTATTACAAATTTTTACTTTAGGTTTATATAAATAATAAATCGCAATTAATATTTTTAATTACGATTTATTATTTATATTATCTCCATAACGTTTTATTTTCTGTGTTGTAGTCTTATCAAATTCTTTATCACGAATAACAAACCCTTTAATATGTTTGTAATTAGGTAATTTGCTATTAACACTAGAAACTACATCAGAAATAATCTTTTTAATCTCTTCTTTTGTAGGAACACTTCCCTTAAAATATTCAATAATTGCTTCCATATTAGGAAAAATTTGAGCATTAATATATGTTTCATCATCATTTTCTTTATGAATTCCTAAAACTAATGATTCAGAAATTAAAGGACTATCATTTAAGTAATATTCAACTTCCTCTGGATAAATATTTTTTCCATTTTTTGTTACAATAACACTTTTACATCTACCAGTAATATATAAATATCCTTTTTCATCAATTTTACCTAAATCACCAGTGTGAAACCATCCATTAACTAAAACTCTCTTTGTTTCTTCTTCATTATTATAATATCCAAGCATAACATTAGGACCTTTAACTATAATTTCTCCTATACCTTCATCATTTGGGTTATCTATTTTATAATCAACATTAGGGATAGGAAGACCTGCACTATCAGATTTGTGATAAAAATCATTATTTCCTGCAACTAAAGGAGAACATTCAGTAAGGCCATATCCTTGAAGTGTAAGTAACCCTAATTTTTCAAAATCGTCTACAATAAGAGGGTTAGTTGCAGCAGCTCCTACAATAAAAACTCTTAATCTTCCACCTAAAGTATTTTTAATTTTATTTTTAACAATAGGCTTCATAAAAAAAGGTAATGAAGAAAAAGGATTTTTATTTTCTTTATCTCTGTACTTTTCAGGTAAAGAAGTATTTAAAGATTTAACAATTTTTTTATAAACATTTTCTAAGAGTAAAGGAACACATAAAATAACAGAAGGATGATATTCTTGCATATTTTGTGATATATATCTAAGACCGTCGCAATATGCTATACTTGCACCACTGTATATTGGTAGTAAAAAACCTAAAGTGCATTCATAAGTATGATGTAAAGGCAAAATAGAAAAAAATAAATCACTTCTTTTTACTTTTACAATTCCATAAGTAGACAAAATATTTGAACATATATTTCTTTGAGATAAACAAACACCCTTTGCATTACCAGTTGTTCCAGAAGTAAATAACAAAATTCTCATTTCATCAGGATTAATAGTAATTTTTTCAAATGATGTATCTCCATTTTTAAATAATTCTGTACCTAAATTTTTTATTTTAGAAAAATCTAAAAAATTATTATCATTCTCAAAACTTATAAAACAAATATCAGATTTTGAAAGCTTTTCTTTTTTTTCTATTATTTGATTTAGATTTTTATTATCTCCTATAATACAAACAGCTTCTGAAACATTCATAAAATTAATTACATCATCAGAATGTAATTCTTTATCTATTGGAACAACAATGCCTACAATTGAAGCGGCTAGATAGCTAACAGCCCAATTATAACTGTTTTTTCCAATAACGGCAATTTTTTTATTTAGAAATCCTTTTGAAATTAGATAAGTTCCTAAACTTACAACATCATCTTTAAATTGTTCATATGATAAATTATAAATCTTATTATCTTTATCTTTTAATTTAAAAGCAGTTCTAGTTTTATAAATACTAGCACTTCTATAGAGCATGTCCTTAAAATTTGTTACTTCTTCTGTTTTATGGTACTTGCTTTTTAGTTCTTCACTTATTATTTTTTTTTCTTGTTTCATTTTTAAACACATTCCTTTCTCAAAGCACAAATTATATTATTTATATCTATAAAATGCAGAATTCAATTCCTTTTTAGTTATTATTTTTCCGTCTAAAATAGAAGAATTTGTATCCTCTAGTGGGATATCAATAAAAACAGTGCATTTGAATTCTTGATCTAAATTATTAGTAATTATTATATCAAAAGAAAAAGCACAACTAATAGAACTTAGTAAAACATTACATCTTTTTAATAAAGTTCCGTCATATGTAATGGGAATAGATGTATCTGTAATAGTATAATCTGTTTTTATATTAGAATTTTCAAATGTAAGTGTAATTGGATTTGCACAATTATTATATAAATAAGGTTCTTCAAAAGTTGTTTGCTCATCAGCTGTAATTAAAAAAGAAAAATCTTTTTCTATTTTCTTATCTTCAGAAAAACTACTTTTTGCAAAATTAGAAAAATTTCTATAGTATAAAGAAACATTCCCTAATTCAGGTAGTTTTGTAAAATTTATGTTTTCAATTCTTAAAGCTTTTAAAGTATTTTTTAGATTATTTTCATTAGTATTTATATGATTATCTATAAAAATAGCCATATCTGTATATTGAAATAAATTTTCAATAGTAAAATTTGTAACAGAACTTGTCCTATTTTTTACATCAACACCACTAAAAAAAACAATATTTTTTACAGAAAAGATAGTTTCTGTATTCATTTGTGCTTCATTTAAAAAACTTTTTTCAAAATTATATTTTTGTATCATTTTAATAGAAAATATAAAAATAAAAGAACAAAGAAGAATAATACTTAAAACAACAAAAATAACTAGAAAAAATTTTTTCTTTTTAGTCATAAATTAATCTCATTCCTTCCTAAAATATAAATTGGTTTGGAAAAGAATTGTAATTATTTTTCAACATTTCTCCTTAGTAATTTAAATATAATATATTACAATTTTTGCATAAAAGCAAGTAGTTGAATAATCTTAACTTGTAACAAATTTTACAATTGACAAAAAATACTTAAACAATTAAAATAAACGTAGGTGAAAAACGAATGAAAAATAAAAAAATAACAATAAAAAAAATAATTCTATTTTTTACTTCCATTATTATTTTATTATACATATTAACATTTTATAACCTATATTTTTTAAATAATGAAATATATGCAAAAGAAACAAGTATAGAACAAGAAATAAAAATTAGTAATGCAAATAAAATAGATGAAAAAGATATAGAAGAAAAAATAAAAGCAAATCTTAATGAGCCTATAGAAAAAATAGAAACAAAGCAAGAAGAAATAGAATACATAACTGAATATAAAACAAATAACAAATTACCAAAAGGCACATTACAAGTTATTCAAGAAGGAAGAACTGGGATGCAAGAAGTTGTTATTAAGAAAAAATATGAAAATGGTAATGTGATCTCGGAAGAACAACTAAGCTCAAAAATATTGAAATCGTCAATTAATAAAATTGTAGAAGTTGGTTCTTCTAGTACAATAAAAAAATATGATCCACAAATTGGAGAAACAGCATATGTAACTTCTGATAGATTATCAGTTATGATAGAACCTAAAGAAGATAGCCAAAAAATAGCAACACTTTTAAAAACAGATGAAATTACAATTTTAGAAAAAAATGAGTATTGGTATTATATTAATAGTAAAAATGCAACAGGTTGGGTAAAGAAAGAATCAATAGCATCAAACAAAAATTATGAAATACAAGAAGAAGTTCAAAATAACAATTCAAATATAACAAAAAATATAAATTTTGATATACAATTAAATAAACCTAGTAACTTGAGTTTAGAACAATTTAAGCAAATATTAACAGATTCAAAAGATGTAAATAAAATATTTTCACAAAATGCAGAATATTTTTATTATATAGAAAAACAATATAATATTAATGGAGTTTTTGTAGCAGCAGTTGCAATTCATGAAAGTAATTGGGGGACTTCAAATATATCAAAACAAAAAAATAATCTTTTTGGATATGGTGCATATGATAATAGTCCATATAAAAGTGCATATAATTTTTCAAATGTTTCAGAAGGAATCGATTTAATTGCAAGAGTTTTTGTTAAATATTACTTGAATCCTAAAGGTACAAGCATATATAGTAATGAAAAAGCAATAGGAACATATTATAATGGACCAACATTAAGTGGAGTAAATAAAAGATATGCAACTGATAAAAACTGGGCAAACAAAGTATATAGTCATATGAGCTACTTATATGATAAATTGTAAATTTTTCAAGAAAATTATTGCTATTTTTTTAAACTTATTGTATGATAGAATAGTATATAAAATATGTAAATTCCGTAAATACTCTAAAGAAAGGGGTAAACAAAAAATGAAAAAAGTAGCAAGTATAATTTTTCTTGGAATTATTATACTATCAATAATAAGTATAATAAATCCTGTATATGCTACAGAAAAAGTATTAGATGAAAATACAGAAAGCAAACTAGTAGAGATAAAAGAAAACACAGCCAAATCTTTAGAAGATTATAAGCAAAAATACGGCTCAGATACATATGGATTAGTTGCTTACATTTTAAATCAAGTAAGAATATATAGTATTCCACTTTGTTTTTTAGGAATTGCAATAGGAGCAATACATCAATATGTAATAGGTGTTAGAAAGTTAGATACTTTAGAAAAAGGTATGGCACTTATTGTTAGTTTTGTAACTATATTAATTATATGCCAAATTTTACCATTAGCATTTGCAGTATTTGTAAAATTTGGAAGGGGGTAACAAATGAAAGTTTTATTTGCAGTAAGTAATGAAGAAATCTCAAAATCTATAGTAAATAAATATCAAAAAGAATATAAACAAATTATCACATATAAAAATGTTTATTACTTTAATGCAATATTAAAAGAAATACAAAAAGACAAAACATATGATAGAATTGTAATTAGTGAAGATTTAGAGAGCTTTTCAAATACACAATATGACCAGATAGACAAATTTATTTTTGATAAATTGGACAACATAAGTGATGAAGCTTCTAATATAAAAGGTAATGACATTCCTATCATTTTAATATGTTCAGATAGAAGAACAAAATCAGAGCCTATATTAGTAAAACTATTTTCAATAGGTATTTATAATGCGATAATTGGAAATGATAGAAGTATAGAAGAAGTATGTCGATTAATTAAAAGACCTCGTTTAAAAAAAGAAGGAAAAACATACTATAAGATAGATGCAGAAGATGCAAATTATCAAGCTGAAAACGAAAATGATGTAAGTGAGTTAGAAATACAAAACATATTAGCATATTATAAAAAATTAGGAAAAGATGAAAAAAGATATGTAGAAAGTTTTGATAATATTGCAGCACAATATAATGATACACAACTTAGAATAATTATAAAATTTTTACCATTAAATGTAAAAGCAGTATTAGAAGAAAAATCACCTAAATATCAAACAGTAATGTCTTTTAATAATGCAGTATCAGACAAAATAAGAAAAACTAGCACTACAAAAAAATCTAAAAAAGGCGAAGAAGATACTGAAAATAGCGGTCCTAGTGAAAAATTATTAGGACAAAAGAAAAATATAGTTATGTCAAAACCAGTAGTTATTCCGTCTTCTGTTAATACAGAAGGAGGAAGAAAACTTTCAAAACCAAAACCAATTTTAACAAATAAAGAAATTTTGCAAGGAGAAAATTTAGGAAAAATGGCAAAAGAAAATAATATTAATAAAACTAAAGAAGAAAAAATAGAGGAAGTTCAAGAGCCTCCAAAAAAGAAAAGAGGAAGACCAAGAAAAAATCCTGTACCAGAACAAATTCAAATTGAAGAAGACTTCAATCCTATACAAGAACCAAAAAGAGGAAGAGGAAGACCAAAAAAACAACAACCACCTATAAGAGAAGAAGAAAATTTAGTAATACCAGGATTTGAAGAAGATGAAGATGAAGAAGAAAATGTACTACCAGGATTTGATAATATAAATCAAACAAATGAATATGATTATCAAAATGATAACTATATGCAAGAAGAGGAAGACGAAGAAGAAAGTGTATTACCAGGATTTGAAGATGAAGAAGAGGAAATAGTTCCAAATAATGTATATAATAGTAGACCAGTTACTCAAACCTATAATAGAATTGAAGAAACAACATATAAAAACAATTCTTCAAGAAAAGAATATAATAGTACAGTAGATTTCTCAAGACTACTAACACCAGACAAAAAAATTGTTACATTTGTAGGAACAAGTAAAAATGGAACATCATTTATTGTAAATAATTTAGCAGAATTATTGTCTTCTATGGGAATAAATACAGCAATTTTAGATACAACACAAAATAGAAATGCATATTATATCTATACAAAGAATGAAGAAAATTTAAGAAACATAGCATCAGCATGTATAGAAAATTTACAATTAGGACAAGCAGAAGGAATAAGAGTAAATCCAAATTTAACAGTATATACATCATTACCAGATGTAGATGATGCAATAAATAATGTAGATGCAATACTTGAGACTTTATTGCAAAATCATTCATTAATATTAATTGATACAGATTTCGAAACACCATTTGGATATTTTAAACAATCTCAAGAGACTTATTTAATTCAATCTCTAGATATTTTAACAATACAACCATTAACAGCATTTTTAAGAGAATTAAAGGCAAGAAATATATTAGAAGAGCAAAAACTAAGAATAATTCTTAATAAAAACGTTAGTGTAAGAGGAATAACAGACAAAACAATTATTGGGGGAATGGCATTTTATAATGATCCAGCAATGTCTTTTATGACAGAATTATTTGATAGAAATACAATAAAATATATTTCTATACCATTTGAAGAAGAAATATATACTAAATATTTAGCAGAAATAATAAATTGTGAAATATCTTTAAAAGGATACTCAAAAACCTTTATGCAAATACTTAAAGAATTGGGAAATATGGTATATCCATATATACCTCAACAAACATCAAAAGGAGGATACAAAAATCAAACAACAGGATATTCTAATGGAAGATTTTCACCAAGCATGAATGATACTTTAAATCAAATGAAACGAAAATATTAAACTAAAAGGAGGAAAATCACTGTGCTTACAGGAGTTGTTATCATATTAGTAGTTGTTGTAATAGGCTTAGTTATATATAATCTTAGTATATATAAAAAAATACAAACATTTAGAAATATAAATCAAAGAATAAATAATCTAACAGTCGTACAAGACTTTATGAATGCAATAGGAGAAACATCAACAGTAGATGATAAAATTAAAAAGATAAATAACATATTAATAGAAAGATATGAAATAAAATACTCTACAATAGTTGTATATAATGGTGCAGAATACGAAATAAAAGCTTCAAATGTAGACGAAAAACATTGGAGAGCACTTACATGTTTGCAAGATGTTGAAATTTTTAAAGACAGCATTGCAACAGCAACTCCTAAATATATTACAGTTAATAAAGAAGACGAAAGACTTCCTTACCAACAAATGGAATTTGGAAGAGCAAAGGCAGCGATATTCTTCCCACTTTATATTGACAATGTATACATTGGATATTGGATAATAGAAAGTGGAACACCACATGATTTTGATAATGTGGACACAACTGTTTTAGAAGTAATAAAAGACAATATAGTTTCTGTATTAAAAACAGTAGTACATCAAAAGACATTAGAATCACTTGTAAGAAAAGACTTATATAGTGGACTATACTCTGGAGAATATTTATATAATGAAGGAAAAAAACTTATAGATCAATATACAATCTCAACAATAAGTATGTTTAGAATAACTAATTTAGAAGAAATAAACCAAACATTCTCTAGAGAATTAGGAAATAAGGTCATTACAGAAATTAGTGAATATGTAAAAGCAAATATATCAGAAGACTATATTTTTGTTAGATATATGGGACCTAAATTTGTAATTGCCTTTTCAGGAGTAGAAACAGACGGAGTTGCAGATTTTCTAAATGACTTAAAAGATAGTGTAGAAAAAATGCAAATATCATTAGATGATGATGAAGATATTGAAGAAATAGAAATCGAAGATACAAAAAATAAAAAGAAAACAAAAAAACAAAAAGAAAAACAAGTGGCAGTTCCAAAATTAAATTTTGTCCTATCATCATATTATAAAGGAACAGGACTTGAAGAAGTTTTGAAAAAACTAGAAGAATACATAGATAATGCAGACAAAAGCGAAAGCGACATTACAAGTATATAAAATTACAGTTATGTCAAGAAAGGAATGTGATAAAAATGGAATTTGATAAAACTATGAATTTTAAAATGGAAAAAGAAGAAAATGTAGACACAAAAAAAATATTAAAAGAAGTTTATGAAGCATTAACAGAAAAAGGGTATAACCCTATAAACCAAATAGTTGGATATATTTTATCAGGAGATCCAACATATATAACAAGTCATAAAGATGCTAGAAATAAAATTAGAATGATAGAAAGAGACGAACTTTTAGAAAAGCTAGTAAGAAACTATATAGGAATATAAAATTTTAAATATTTATTTTCACTATAAGTTAATAAACTAAAAAGTTACATATTATTTCCTAATATATAAAAAAGACATTCTGCTAGAATAATTAATCATAAATATAAATTTAAATTCTAATATAGAAAGTAACCGAAAAAGAAATGAGGTAAAAAATGAGAATGTTAGGTATAGACTATGGTGCAATGAGAGTTGGAATAGCAATAACAGATCCACTCAATATAACAGTGCAAGGTCTAGAAACATTAATTAGACAAAATTCAGATAAAATAATATTAAGAAAACTAGATGAAATATTAGAAAAATACGAAATAGACACTATAGTTGTAGGAATGCCACTACATATGAATGGAGATAAATCTGAAAGAGCACAAATAACAGAAAAATTTATACATAAACTGAAATGCAAATATCCTAAAATAAAGATAGAAACCATTGACGAAAGATTAACAACAGTAGAAGCTCAAAAAACAATGAACTTTTTAGATGTAAATAGGAATAAAAAGAAAAATATAGTTGATACTATTAGTGCAGAATATATTTTAGAAACATATTTAAATAAAACAAAAAATAGCTTGCAAAAAAAGTAAAAATAAGTTATTATATAAAAGATTTTAATATTATTTAAAATTATAAATTTGAAAGGAGAAAAATATGGAAGAAAATTTTGATGAAGAAATTGATAACATAGTAACATTAAATGATGAAGAAGGTAATGAAGTAAAATTTGAATTTTTAGATTTAGTAGAATTAGATGACGAAGAATATGTTGTCTTATTACCAGTAACAGAAGAAGGGGAAGAAGATGAAGGAGAAGTTGTTATCTTAAAAGTAGAAGATAATGATGATGAAGACTCAGATGAAGAATCATACGTAGGAGTAGAAGACGAAGAAATTTTAAATAAAGTATTTCAAATATTTAAAGAAAAATTTAAAGATGAATTTGATTTTATTGATGAAGAATAAAAAAAGTAATAAAAAAGAGGTAAGGAGGGCGGACAATATCCGCCTATTATTTTTTAAGGAGGAAAACAAATGAAAAATTTTTCTACATGGATGTTAGTAATGTTCATGATTTTATTTTGGCTATTTAGGTTAGTTGTAGCAATAAGTTTTGAATTTAAAATGGATTTAATAGGGGTAGAACCATTAAATCAAAAATTAGAAATAATCTTGTTATTTGTAGTAATATTATGTTTAATATTAATAGTAAAAAGAAAAATTACAGGAGCTTTAATTTATCTAATGGCATATGGTATGTATTTTGGAGTATATTTATATAATTCAGTTATGGATATGATAAATCCAGAAGTAACAGTTAACACTATAACTTATTTTAATGCATTTGTTTCATTAGTAGGAATGATAATACCTATTGCTGTACTATTAGATTTGTTATTAGATAAAGGAAGAAAGGCTCATCCTGTAGATAAAAAAACAGATTGGTTTTATAAAAATAAACAATTTGATAGAGAACTAGATGAAAGAGCAGATAAAAATAATTATAGGACATTATAGATTAAAGAAAATTTATGTAATTCTTTAATTTTAATTGCGTTGAATTCAATAGGGTGGAAAATTTTATAGTATTATAAAATTAAAGTAATAAAAAATGCTAAAATCATTCAAAATAGGTAAAAATATAGCAAATATAAATAATAACGATTATATTTGTATTTCTGATTTTGCAAAATTTAAAGATGGAAAATCGGCTTCAGATGATATTATTAGAAATTGGTTAAGAAATAGAATCACTTTAGAATTTTTAGGAACTTGGGAATCAATATATAATCTAAATTTTAATTCCGTCGAATTCGACGGGTTTAGAAAAGAAGCAGAGCTTCATACTTTTACATTGAGTGTTACTGAATGGTGTAATAAAACAAATGCAATTGGTATATATTCGAAACGTGGTAAATATGGTGGAACTTATGCTCATAAAGATATTGCTTTTGAATTTGCCTCTTCTATTAGTCCTGTTTTTAAGTTATACTTGATAAAAGAATTTGAAAGATTAAAGACATTAGAAAATAGTAATAGAGAATGGGATGTAAAAAGAATTTTAACAAAGAATAATTATTTAATACATACTGATGCTATTAAAAATTATATATTACCTGATAATGATTATTATAAAAATAAAGAATGGTTAAAGTATGCAGAAAAGATAAAATTATTAGGAGAGAAAAATGAAGAATAAATATAATGTAAAAGAATTGGAAAAAAATTAGATAGATCTAGAAACGTTAATTTAGAAGATGTAACTCTAGACGATGTTGATGAAAGAAGTTCTATAAAAATAGATAAAAGAAAAGCAAGGGAAGTGATAATAATGAACGATCAACAGAACTCAACAAATATCAACTGGGCGAGATGAATTTATGGAAAAACAAGAGAAAACGTTGAAAAATCAACATTTTATGAAAGTAGATTATTACATATTTAAGCCAAAAAAGATAAAATAATGCAGTTATTGAAATAATATCTAACATATAGAAGTTAATTTAGAAATAAGTTAGCTTCTTTTTTATTGCCTCAAAAAATAATTTTAAGGAGGTAAAATTAAATGAAAAAAACAATTTATGATTTTGAAAAGAAATATGATGTTCAGGATGAACTTTTAAATAAGGGAGCTTTAAAAGGACTGGATGAAAGAACATTGCATGAGACAATAAAGGAAATGTTAATAAATACAATTAAAGATTGTATTAAATATGAAAATTATATGGATCCAGATATGACAGAGATAACTAATTTGCTACTTAAAGAAAATAAAACAGAAGAAGAATTAAGAAAAATCAGAAATGCACAAGATAGATTAAGGAATTCTTTACATTTTGCACAAATTTCTGAAGATAGTTTGTATTTATTGTTACTCAAAATGCTATCAACAGAAGAAATAAAACATTGTTTTAAACAAGAAATTCCAGAAATGTCTAGGAACTTATATTATATGGTGGACTTAGAGGAAGAAATAGCAGAAACTCTGACATTGATTTTTGAAGAACTTTATGAAACACCAAGCTATAAAGATATTTGCATTACTATAAATGAAAATATTAAGGATTTTGTAGAAAACGCAGAGGAATATGTAGACGATATACAAAATCACGAATTATATGAGCAGTTTGTTAGCTTTAGAAAGAGTATAAAAAATGAAGAAAAGGAGAATGTCAATGAGTGAAATAATTGCAATAGCAAATCAGAAAGGTGGTGTAGGAAAAACTACAACCACTTTTTCTTTAGGTGTTGCTTTAAGAAAGCAAGGCAATAAAGTTCTACTCATTGATGCAGATCCTCAAGGAGATTTAACTACTTGTATGGGATACTATGACCAAGACAAATTGCAAAATACCATTGCTACTCTAATGTCTGATACTATATATGATAATGAAGTAGATGCAGAAAAAGCTATTATTCATCATAAAGAAGGAATAGATTTAATTCCTGCTAATTTAGATTTATCAGCAATAGAATTTTCACTTGTAAATGCAATGAGTAGAGAGTTTACACTTAAAAATTCAATAAGAGATATAAAAGATAATTATGACTATATCTTAATTGATTGTATGCCTAGTTTAGGAATGATAACAATAAATGCTTTAGCTTGTAGTGATAAAATTATAATTCCAGTTCAAGGAGAATATTTAGCAGCAAAAGGAATGGGACATTTATTAAAAACTGTAAGTAGAATTCATAAACAAATAAATCCTAATTTAAAAATAGGTGGAGTATTGCTAACCCTTGTAGATAAGAGAACAAATCTATCTAAAGAAGTTAGAAATACCATAAATGAAAACTATGGGCAATTTGTAAAGATATATAATACAGAAATTCCAAAAGCTATCAATACGGCAAAGTCAACTTCTACTGGTAAAAGTATTTTTGAGTTTGATAAAAATAGTCCAGTAGCTTTAAGTTATAAAGAATTAGCAAAGGAGGTTTTAGATGATGAAAGAGCAAGAACAAAAAATGAAACTTCCAAAGTTAGATGATCTATTTACAAGTCAAGCTCAAAGAGATTATGAAAGAGCAGAAAAGGTAGAAGAAATTGATATTAGTAAAATATCAGATTTTCCAAATCATCCTTTTAAAGTAAAAGACGATGATAAAATGGAAGAAATGGTAAAAAGTATAAAACAATATGGAGTTATATTGCCTGTAATTGT
>CALXAU010000004.1 GCA_944386355.1 uncultured Clostridia bacterium | reverse complement strand
TTTTATGATGTTTTACTGTATATGGTATATCTCCTTTTGCTTCCCATTTTGCTATTAATGTTTTATCTTGTGTTGGTGTATATTCTTCTCCTGCATTTCCTACTTTTAAATTATTGTCATACCAACCAACAAATGTATATCCTTCTCTTTCTACTTCTGGCAATGTTATACTATTATTTGTATAATTTGCTGTTAATGTTGATGTTACCCCATCTTCTGCTCCATATGTGTATATTTTTTTATTAAATTCACCATAAAATGGATCTGATTTTATCCAACCTGTAAAAGTCTTAGTACTTTCTTTATCTTGTACTTTTATACTTTCTACTGTTGTATCAAATTTTATTGTATATCCTTCTGGTGGCAATGGGTCTGCTATTTCTTTTGTTGTATTGTAACTTCCAGTAAATGTTTGCTCTTCTGTTTTTCCTTCCCATGTTCCTCCATTTGGTTGTATTACTATAGTACTTTCTGCATTTACTTTTAACCCGATGTTTACATAACTTGCATGTAAAACAGCTTCTGCATTATTTGCATTATATTGTATTATATCTGTCATTTTTGTCTCAGGATTCATCTTACTGTTAATGTTTACATCTGTTCCAACTTCTTTTTCTGTTACTTCGTATTTTGAATCAAGATTTTCTATTTTTACATAGTATTCACCGTCTGTAATTCCTGAAAATTCATACTCGCCATTTTCATTTGTTGTTTCTTTTTCACTTGACCCACTAGCTACACTTACTAAAATTACTTCTATATTTTCTATACCTTTTTCACTATTATTAATAATTCCGTCTTTGTTACTGTCTAACCATACTTTACCTCTTATGTTTTTATTTAAAACATATTGTTCTTCTTTAGCTGTTTTTAATACTACTTGTCCTGATTCTGCATCTTTTGATGCATATGCTTGGTAACTAAAAGTGTCTCCTATATTATTTTCGTTAACTGTTATTTGATATGTAATTCCTTCAGAAGATGAACTATCCATTTTGTCCATTACTACTATTAATGTTTTTGTTCCAGTAATATCTTGATTACTTGTAACTTCTGTCCATATAGATGTATCTTTAAAGTTAGCATTTGTACTGTCTAAAAATATTTCTTGATTATAACTTAGTTCACCTAATGCAATCAATTCTTCTGTACTTTTATTTGAAACATATACATGCTGCTCTGTTTTTATTTCTCCAATTGCAACTTTATATTGTGATGATATTATTGATCCATTTATTCCATTTTGAGGAAGTTCTTCTATTATTCTTACATTAGAAATTTCTGCATTTGTATTATTTTTTACTGATATTGTTATATTAGAACTTTCTCCTGGTGCTAATATTGTATTTTCTATTTCTCTATCAGATTGGAAAGATGTATCATTTTTTATTGTTATAGTATGTTTTTTAGATGTACTTACTGCATTTGGCATATATATTGAAGAATTTAATGTAACTGTTCTCGCATTATCTAAAAATGGATCAATTTTAGCAGTTAATTTTATTGGTGTTACATTATCTTTTATAAATGTTTCATATAAATATGTTATTGTAGTTGTTCCGTCTTGATTATTAATAATTTCTTCAGGAACAATATTACTTGATCCTAATTTATATGTTAGTTCCTTTGGTAGCACAAGTTCCACTTTTACATTTTTAAAATCTGTATCTTGTGTGTCTGTAATTATTGGCTTTATACTGTAATTTATTTCTTTATCTTTTTCTAAGTCATATATTTTCTTTTGTTCACCTTGTTCATCTAAGTCCTCTACTGATATTTCTAAGTCTAAAGTTGCAATTTGCATATAGATTGTTTGCAGATATGTTCCTCCTCCACTTTGTGCTCCAGTAAATACTCCTTGAGAATTATATTTTGCAGGTTTTGTTTCTTTATCATACCCACCTATCCATGTTTTTTTACCATTATCATCTTTATCTATATTTGTTCTCATTAGTATATATGTTGTTTTTCCCGCATTATCTATATTGCTTTTTATGGAGAAATTTATTTTACTTCTTATTTCATATCTATTTATACTTTCTGGATTATTACTATTACTTACAATACAAATAGATGATATTTGATTTCCTTCTGGAACATCTTGCACACTATCATACCATGTAAAGTTATCTTTTGTTACTACATTTAGTTGTTCTTCATATTTTGTAATTCCATTTTCTGGATTTTCTGTAAATACTCCATATTGTATATTATATGTTGTATTGTTATCTTTTTTATATTCTAAATATCCTTCTACCTTTATTTCATCTTTATTATATTCTACATCATTATTATTCCAAATATATAATGATTCTGTATTACCTTTATAAATTCCTGTATTTTCATCAACAATTCCTTTTATAGAAAAAGTATTTCCTATATTAGTTTTATATGATCCATCCCAATAACTAGTATATTCGTAATCTGCACTTTCTTGATGAGCTTTTGATGATATATTCATATGTTGTCCTATTGTTCTTGTATCTTTCACATCTATAGGAAGTTTTGATGTTATTATATTATTTGTTGCTATCTCATCTTGATTTGTATCATCAATTGTTAAAATTTTTTCCTTATTATCATATGACAATTTAGTAGCTTTTATATTAAAATAATAGTCTGCTGTTTGCTCATAAAAAGGAATGAATAATTCTAACTTTCCTGCTGTAAAATATCCATAGTTTTCTGATATTCCTGTATCTCCTGATGTAACTATTGGAAAGTTTCCGTCAAAATCATAGTTTTTAAAGTCTATTTTTAATTTGTTACCTTCTATTGCTACATCCATATTTCCTGCATTATATACAGATTTTCTTTGTCCATTTACAATATATTCTCCACCTTTAGCATTCAAAAAAGTACTTCTTGATAGATTACTATCAATACTTGTATCTGTGATTTTTTTATCAGTAAGAGAATCTCCTGTAATAGCAAATGATGAAATTTGTACATTATTTGCAAGTGCTAATACATTTTCTATATTTTCTAATGAAGAATAATCCATTTCAGCCTCTAATGATATAGTTCCTCTTGGATATACTCTTCCTTTTACATTGTCTTCTCCAACAATTTTTGTTGTAATTGCTAATGCCATGTATGCACCATTTTCACTATCACTAACTCTTTGTGTACCTGCATTTACAATTCCTATATCTACAACATCTTTTGCAGAAGAAAATAAAGGAAAACTATCTTTTATTGTTTGCTTTGATGATTCATTACCTAAAACAGAAATTTCAAATTCTGGTGTATAATTACTTACATCTACAATTCCTTCTTCTACCCAACCTGTTATAATTGCATTAAATGAAACTGATTTAGATGTATTAGCTAAATTTGATGTTACTTCATAATAAGCTTCAAATTCTGTTTTATCTTCATTATATGTAATATCCAAAAGATCTGTTTGATCTTCCCATTGTATTATTTTATGTTCTAAATCACTTTGATTTGGTAATTTACCTTTTATATATATAGTTCCTTGATTTATGGGACTACCTGAATTTGATGATATCCCCATTTCTAATTCATATATAACATTATCCAATGCTCTAACATAATTATCTTTTGGCGAGTTATCTTTTCCAGGTTCTGGCTCACCACTAGAAGAACCTATTTCTTCAACTATTCCAGTTTGCCTATTATATTGAACATCACTTAATTTAATATCTGTGTTTTCAGTATATGCTTCTATTTTTTCATTATTAAAATTTTTTGATTTATTTAATGTGCTTCTACTTACATTAAATAACATTACTACTAAAAATATAATTATTACTAAACTTATAAATTTTGTTAAATTATTTTTTTTCATAATATATTTTTAACCTCCAATCATCTTATAATAAAAGTATCTATATATTTAATCTAATACTTTCGTAGTTATTTGTAAATAGTATCTTTTATCAAAAAAAATGATTTTTCTTACGGTTTTAGGCTTTTTTAGTTTTATTACATTTTTATTTCTTTTTTAGTGCAAAATTTTAAAAATGTAACCTTATCCATACGGATTAAATGGTTACATCTTTTACCGTAATTTCTGTCATATTAATGCATTATTTTCCACTATACATACTTTGTATTATGATTTTGCTTTATATTTATTTTTTATAGTAAAAATACTAAATTTAAATTATAAATAAGATTGAAAACATAATTTATGTATAGTATAATATATTATATTTTTTAAATGGAGGGAAGTATGAGTTATAAAGGTATAAAAAATCGTATGTTAAAAAAATATGGTACTGCTTGTTGGATTGAGATGCTAGGTTTAAATAAGTTTATTCCTAATAGAACCTATAAAAATAAAAAAGAATTTAAAAGAATGAAGCAACTTACCTATCACCATATAAAGCCCAAAATTCATGGTGGCGTTGAATCCGAAGAAAATGGAGCTATTTTATCTGAAGAAAATCACTTATGGTTTCATTCTCAAGAAAAGGAGATTCAGGAAATTTTAAATGAATCTTTTAAAAAATACCAAAAATTTTATGAAGTGAAAAGAAAAGTTAATTCAAATTTTAAACCTACAGATTTATTAAATGAAAATGATTTCATTACATTATCTAAAGAAGTTTGTGCCCAAATATTTGAAATAAAATATTTAAAAAAACATGATAAATTGAATATTGTAGATAAAGATTTAGTAATTTAATCTACACACAATATTCAATTTTTTATTTAAATATATATTTTTTAGATAAACTTAAGTTACAAATTATATTTCATTTTTATAATTTAAACATAAACAAATGGGAAATATTATTCAGTGAATTGTAATAAACTTTAACTATTTTTTCATAAATTTACATGTAACAATTGTCATATCATCTTTTGGTATTCCATAATTATTATCTATAGCTTCATTTAATATCAAATCAGATATTTTCTTAGTATTATTTGTTTCTATATCTTCTAAAAGATATTTAATCCATAATTCTTTATTTTTATATTCAACATTTGAATCTAATATTCCGTCTGTACACATAAGCATTATTTCATTTTCTTGAATATCTACATCAAAAATATCTAATTTAGATTCATCTATTATTCCTGTTGGTAAAGAATTTGCTTTTACTACTTTTACTTTTTTATTTAATTTTAAATATGTAGGACATGCTCCACTTTTCATAAATTCTACTTTTCCTTTATATAGGTCTACTATTGCTATATCTAGTGTTGCAAATGATTCTTCATTTTGACTAATTAGAGCAGATTTTATTAGTTCTATAGAAGTATTTTTATCAAATCCTGATAAAAGTAAATTTTCTAACATTTTTAATGCTTGTCTACTACTTTGCATTGCTTTACTTCCTGAGCCCATGCCATCACTTATAGCAATTAAATAGTTACCGTCTTTAAGTCTTATATTTAAAATACTATCTCCTGATATTTCACTTTTATTTTTAGTTGCATTAGCTGTTGCAAACCCCATAACATAATTATCATCTGAAATATAATTTATTCTATTTCCTAAACTTGCTTCTTTGTTTTCTACTATTCTTTCTTTACATACCTTTGATAGTATTTCCGAAATATCTACATTTTCAAATTCTTCTTGATTTTTATTTAGATATATTTCTATAAAATACCTATTTTCTTTCTTTAAAATTACATCTTCTACTTCTATTTGTTTTTGTTTTAATAAAGTAATGATCTCTTCTCTTTGTTTTTCTTGTTCTTCTTCTAATTTTGATGATTTTTCTATATTGTTCGCTATATCTTGTATAGCCTTTGATACATTATCCAATTGATTTTTCATGTTTTTCTTACTTTGTTCTAGTTTCTTTTTCCAAACAAAGTCAGATTTACTTCTTTGATATGCACTATTAACTGCCCTTAAAACTTGATTTATATTATCTTCTAAATATTTACTTATTTTATTATCATTTACTCCTACAATATAACTATTGTTTTCAGCAAATATTTTTAGCAAATCTTTTCTTTCAATAGACTGCTTGTCTATTAAAAAATCAAAAATATCTTGTACGATTTTTCCTTCTGTATTTGCTAAATCATCATATAATAAATTTTCTTTATATGCATCTAATTCATCTAATAATTTTGTAATAAATATTTGCTTATTTTCTTCTCTTTGAACTTTTTCTTCTTCTTGGAATAATTCTTCTTGTTTATAACTTTTTGCCATTATATGTATTGTCTCTGATACATTATTTAAATTTTCTGCTACTTCTTTACTTTTATTTAACCCTCTATTTGAAAATACAGGTAAAAATTTAGATTTACCAACAAATTCTTCTATATTTATTTCTACATTCTTAGGTAAAGCTAATAATCCTATTGAGGCAATTAATATTTCTTTAAAATGGATTAATTCTACTGTATATCCATTTGCAACATAGGCTAATACTATATTTCCTAAAACAAAACCTAAAATAACTCCTATTTTACCAAATTTATTTAAAATTCCTGCTATCATTCCTGATATAGCATATGCTGCTATCATTATAGGCTCTGTTTGCACAATTATTCCAAGTGTTACACCTATTGTTACTCCAGCTGTTGTTCCAACTAATATTCCATTTTTCCAACCAAGTATAAGTACAATTAAAATACTTAAAATATTTCTTATTGAAAAACCTAAAACTGAAAGTTCTCCAAATGCACATATTGCAATAGAAATTAATAAACTTGTTCCCATTACTTCTTCTATTGAAAATGCTTTTTTCTCTCTAATATCTTGCAACATAGCTAAAGAATTAACAAATATTTTGTAAAATACATATATCACTATTGAAACTGTTATACTTGCTAATAGATCGTATACTGTAAATCCTGATATTGTTATTCTTGCTAATTGTACAATTAGACTTGATATTAAAACATTTTTTCCTAGTTTTATTTTTTCATTTCTTTGTTCTTCGTTGTATCTAGGTTTTAGTATAAAAAATGTTGCTATCATTACTAATATTGTCAATATATATGTTAGAGTTGCGCTAATGCCTTGCTTTATAATAACTCCTATTAGTGCAGAAACTATTACCCCTGCAACAGGTACTGAGTTTGCAAAACATGCTCCTATTAAACTAATACAAAAAGGAGAAAAATCTCCTGAAAAAGTAATTTGTGATACCATAAAAGAAATTATATATATGGCTATATATTGCTTTGTAAATATGTTATTTAATATTTTTAAATTTTTTATTTTTTGTGTTGTATTTTCTTTTGAAAAAGGATTTTGTCTTATAGTACCCTCTATATTTTGAAACATTTTTGTTACCACCTCTTAATTTTTATTGTCTCTATTTTACAACTTGTCCTTTGTGGTTTTTGTCTTTTTTAGGTATCTATTTATAAAAAGTTTTCTACCTTTTTTGATATAGATTTTTTTGTTATTATATTTTCCTTCATTTTACTTGGTTTATTTTATAATATTTTGTTGAAAATTGCAATAAATTGCTAAAATTAAAAAACTATAAATTTTATCCTGCTCTTTTTTCTTTTAAATTTATAATTCTTTGATTTGAAGAACCTCTAAATTTTAAAGTTATATCTTTTTTATCTTCTTCAAATTCTCCGTCTACTAATACATCTATATATGATAACACCTCAGGTGTTTCTTTCCAATTTTTATACATTTTTTCCATTATATCTTTATCATACCTATATCCTGTGTAACACCATACATTTTTTTCTGGAAATTTTTCTTTTACTTTTTTTAAAAGAGGAAGTAATCCTTTTTGATTTTCATGTTCTAATGGTTCTCCTCCTAAAATAGTTAGCCCTGAAATATATGGATTATCTAAATAATTTATTACTTTATCTATTGTTTCTTGTGTAAATGGTTTTCCATAATTAAAATCCCATGCTTCTTTATTAAAACATCCTTTACATTGATGAGTACAACCACTTACAAAAAGTGATACTCTTACTCCTTCTCCATTTGCTACATCCACTTTTTTTATATCAGCATAATTCATTTTTTATTTCATTCCTTTCATTTTCTACATTATTTAGTTATATTTTTTATATATTTCCTTTATATTAGTAATACTTTAATAATAGGCTCATCTGCCTATAGTTTAATATATTAAAATTATCAATATTAAGATTTTAACTTCATAGATAATAACTTAGATATTCCGCTTTCTTCCATTGTAACACCATACACAGTATCTGCTGCTTCCATAGTTCCTTTTCTATGTGTAATTACTAAAAATTGTGTATCTTTTGTAAATTTCTTTAAATATTCTGCATATCTATATACATTAACATCATCTAATGCCGCTTCTATTTCATCTAATACACAGAAAGGAGAAGGATTTATTTTTAATATTGCAAAAAGCAAAGCTATTGCTGTAAAAGCCTTTTCTCCTCCTGATAAAAGAGTCATATTTTGCAATTTTTTTCCAGGTGGCTGTACATTTATATCTATCCCACATTCTAAGATATTATCTTCATCTTCTAGAGTAAGTGTTGCTCTACCTCCTCCAAAAAGTTCTTTAAAAACTTCTTCAAAGTTTTTATTTATTTTAGAAAATTGCTCTCTAAATTGTTCTTTCATAACAGTTGTCATATTAGATATAATTTTTCTTAATTTTGTCATAGTATCTTCTAGATCAACTCTTTGTTCACACATAAAATCATATCTTTCTTTTGTTGTTTTATATTCTTCTATTGCTTCTAAATTAACATTTCCTAAGTCTCTCATTTCTTTTCTTAAACTTGTTACTTTCTTTTGTGTAAGTGCGATATTTTCTGGTTTATTTATTTCTCCAACATTATTTGGAGTTAATTCATACTCATCCCATAATTTATTTATTATTTGTGTATTTTCTTCTTCTATTTTTGACTTTTTCATTTGAATTTTTAGTATTTGTTGCTTATGTTCTTCTATTCTATTCCTTTTTTCTAATATTTCTTTTTCTTGTTCTTCTAATTTCTTATTTTTTTCTATTCTTTCTATTTTCTTTTTTTCTATTTTTTCATTACTTTCTTTAACTTCTATTCTAAATTCTTCTATTTGTTTTAAAGTATCTTGTATTTGATTTTTCAAAATTTCATTTTCATTATCAATACTAGATATCTTTGCTTTTTTACTTTCTAAAGATTTATTATTTAATTCTATATCTGCCAATATTCTTTGCTTCATTTCTTCTATAGACATTTGACTTTCATCAAAAGAAGATACAGATATTTTTAAATTTGTTATGTCAAAATTAAGATCATCTATTGTTTTTTGTGTTTCTTTATTTGTTGATGAAAATTCTGAAATTGTTTTTGTATATTCATCCATTTCTATTGTAAGTTGTTGTATTTCTTTTTTAATGTCTTCTTGTTTTTTTGTTATAATTTCTTTATTTTCTTCAATATTTTTAGTTTCTAGTTTCAATTTTTCTATTTTTGTCTTAATTTTTTCAATATTTTCGTCTAAAAGTATAATTCTTTGACTATACGTAGCATGTGATATATCTAGTTCTTGCAGTGTGCTTTCTACTCCAGATACTCCTTCCAAATCTTCTTCCATTTGCTTTTCTTTTTTTGTTATTTCTTCTTCTATATCTTTTAACTCACTTTTATATTTATTTATTTCTTCTTCTAATTTTTCAATTTCTCTACCTCTTCCTAATATTGGAACAGACCTTTTTGCAACAGATCCTCCTGACATTGCACCTGATGCATTTAAGATATCTCCTTCTTTAGTTACTATTCTAAATGTATAGTTATTGTGTTTTGCTATTGCAATTGCAGTATCCATATTATCAACAATAACTGTTCTTCCAAGCAAATATAAAATTATTTGTTCTTTGTCTTTAGGATATTTTATAAGGTCTGATGCAATTCCATACACACCGTCATTTTTTCCTTTTATCTTGTCTAGCTTTTTCCCTTTTATTGCAGTCATTGGCAAAAAAGAGGCTCTACCTAAATTATTGTTTCTTAAATACTGAATTAGTTTTTTTGCATCTTCTTCTGTTTTTGTTACTATATTTTGTAGATTATTGCCTAGACACATTTCTATTGCAACTTCAAATTCTTCTGGAACTTCAATTAAATCTGCTAGAACACCTTCCATGCCTTTTTTTAACATTTGATTGTTCTCACATGCTTTTAGTATTTCTTTAACACTTCTTTGATAACCTTCTTTTTCTTTTTGAGTTTCCATTAAAAATTTTTGCCTAGTTTCTTTCATTCTTGTTTCATTTGCCTTAGTATTTAGCCTTGTTTGTAAGACTTTAATCTCCTGAGTTATTATGCTAGTTTTTCTTTTAGCTTCTTCTAATATTGTTTTATTTTGTTTTCTTTCAGTTTCAATTTTATTAAATTCTTTTGATATATCTTCTTTTGTCATTCTTAATTTATCTAATTCTGATATATCTAAAGATATTTCTTGCTTTATTTGAGTTATTCTTTTTTCTTGATTTTCTAAAATAACATTATTTTCATTAATTTGTGAATTTAGCTCATATTTTTGGTCTGTATTTTCTTCTACTATTTGTTTTAACTTTTCAATTTCAATTTCTTTTGATGATAATTTTTGTGTTATTTTATCTAATTCTTGTTGTTTTTGTTCTAATTCTTTTTCGAATTTTTCTCTATTTTTTTGTAAATTTTCTGTTTTTTCTTGTTTTTGTTGTATCTCTTCTTCTAATTGCTTTTTCTTTATTTCTAATTCCTCTATCTCTTCTTGAAATCTTTTCTTATTTTCTTCATTGTTTTTTATTCTTTCTTCTGAAATATTATTATTTGCTAATTGTTTTTCAATATTATTTTGTTTTTCATATCCTAATTTAGTTAAATCTTCTATTTGTGTTGTAATTTCTTCTATTTGATCTTTTAACTCATTTTTTAAAAATTCTAATCTCTCTAATCTGCCTTCTTCTTGTTTACATTCAACACTTAAGATTTCTTCATCTTCTGAAATCTGTTCCAATTCTTTTTTGTATTTATCAATGTGAAATAGAAAAAGACCTATTTCTATATTTTTTAGCTCATCTCTTAAGTTTAAAAATTTCTTTGCTTTTTCTGATTGCATTTTTAGTGGCTCTATGTTTGCCTCTATTTCTGACAAAATATCATTTATTCTTAATAAATTTAATTTTGTTTGCTCTAATTTTTTTTCAGTTTCCTGTCTTCTTGCTCTATATTTTACTATTCCTGCCGCTTCTTCAAAAATATGCCTTCTATCTTCAGATTTATTACTTAATATCTCATCTATTTTTCCTTGTCCAATAATTGAATATCCGTCTTTACCTATACCAGTATCCATAAATAGTTCTAAAACGTCTTTTAATCTACATGGTGTTTTGTTTATGTAATACCCTGTTTCTCCACTTCTATATAGTTTTCTTGTAATGGTTACTTCTGTGTATTCAATTGGAAGTGCTCCGTCGGAATTATCAAATACTAATGATGCTTCAGCAAATCCTAATGATTTTCTATTTTGAGTTCCAGCAAAAATTACATCAAGAGATTTTGATCCTCTTAATGATTTCATGCTTTGCTCTCCTAATACCCACCTTATGCTATCTGCAATATTGCTTTTTCCTGAACCATTTGGCCCTATTACACTCGTAATTCCTGGCATAAATTCTAATACTGTTTTATCTGCAAATGATTTAAATCCTTGTAATTCTAACCTTTTTAAATACATTTTTTATCACCTTTATTTTTGTTTGCTTTATTAGTTTATATCATTTTTTTATTTTTGTAAAGTTCGATTTATATATATGAAAGAAATTTTATGTTTATTATTGTGAATTATAACTATTTTTTTCTACTATTATATGTGCTATATTGAGAATTAACTTTTTTTCTGCAGGTGTACATTTTTGTAATAGCTGTCTTATTTCTTCATTTAAATAATCCTTTGTATTTATGCCTATCCCTGTAATTAGATACGAAATTGATACATTTAATACTTCTGCTAATTCTACTAATCTAATTAAATTTATCTTAGTATTTCCTCTTTCTACTCTACTAAGATATGCAACAGAAACATCTATTTTTTCAGATAATTGTTCTTGTGTTAAATCTAGTTTTTTTCTTGCTTTTTTTATTCTTTCACCTATTATTTTATAATCAATTTCTGTTAATTCTTCCATTTTTACTATCATCCCTTTCTGAAGGTACAAATCTAGTTGGAAAAAAATTAGAATTTGACACAACCAAAATTGTAATTATTTTTCAACCTTTCCCTTCTCTTTTTATTTGTAAATATAGCACACTATGGTTTATAAGTCAACATGAAACTAAAATAAGAACCTGGAGCCGTTACTAGTTAATGATTTTAATGATAAATAAGAAAATTGGACGTTAGCGAAATCAAAGATTTCGACGTCCACATGCACAAAATTGCTTTGCAATTATTGTGCGTATTAAGGTAAATTAACCTTGTTGTATAGGAAAAATCTTGTATAAAGTCAAGATAAAAGTCGATTTTTCCTATACAATAACAAAAGTATTGATATATTAATATTATTTGGCAAAACATAGCTGGGGTATAACAATCTGGGTCTTGCCTGTAAAATATTAATATATCAATACTTTTGAGTGATAAGAAGTTAAAAAACATTAACTAGTAATCCGGATTCAAAAACCTTGTTGTCTAAAAAAATAATAGCAATAAAAATTATATAATCTTTATTGCTATTATTTTGCTATATATTATAAAAAACTTCGTTTTTTATGTATTCACAAATTACATCTTCAAATGCTATAGGAGTTACTTCATTTTCTTTACATAATTCTAAAATAGCATTTATTCTTTGCTCATCATTTGATAAATATTTTATGTCTTTTCTTTCTACTCTTGTTTTATCTTTCATATATTCTGTTTTCACTACACTTATTCCAAATAAATATTTATTTTGTTTTAAAACTTGCTCATTATTAATATTTTTGTAATATTCTAACTTTATTGGATATTTTATACCTTCTTTCTCTAGTTTTTCTTTTTCAATAAAAATTCCTCCAAAAAATGTATTCAATTTTGAAACCCCTTTCTTTTGTTCTTTATACTACTTATAATACTATTAAAAAATATGATTAGCAAGCACTTTTCATCGCAAGATTCTACTTTTTTTGGTATTTTTCTACATATTTTTATTTAATCATTAACTGGCAACTGTATATCTCCATTAATGTTAGCTTTGCTATTGTCTCTTAGTTTTATATATAATTCTGTATTTGTTGCTGTACTATATGGGTTCAAATATAATATACCTACTATTCCTACTGTAAGCACAGATAAGATATTCCAACCTAAAAATGATAAATCTAGTATAAATGTTTTCCATTTGTTATTATTCATTAATTGTTTTGAAATTTTAAAAGCTTCTTTCGAATCAATTGTAGGGTTTTCTGCTAGTATAAAAGGTATCATTCTATATTCATATGTTTTTATAACTCCTCCTATAATTGTTAAATACCATAATGCATTATATATATTTCTAAGAAACATTGTTCTTACTATTGATTTCCAATTACTTTTTTCAAAAACCCTAATAATTTCTTTTACTTTGACATCTTTCCTTTCTCTTGATTTCAGAAAAAACATTCTTCCACCAACTATTAGTGGATCTGCAATAAATACAGTAAACAAAAAACCTATAATAGCTCCAAAAAATATCCATATTGATAATAAATATTTATTATTTAACAATGCTTCTATTGCATCATATATTCTCACAATATATTTTTGTGGTTTTGTCGCATTATCAATATTTGATATTACAATATCTATTACTTTTTTTTGAATATTGCTTAGATTTCTATCGATTATTGTATATTGAGTAAAATCATTATCTTTTTCTTCTATTTGCATATTTTCATTTTTTGGTTGTTGTTCTATTTTATTTGTAATATTAGTTATATAATTGGGATCTATTGCATACCTATCTTTCCATATTGCAGATGTTGATGTTCCAAATTCTCCTGTACATATTGCCAGTATAAAACAGACTATGACTGCTATCCAATAGTTATTTTTTAATTTTTCCTTAGCTTTTATCTTTATTTCTTTTCTTTCCCACATAAAAACTCCTATCTATACTTCCATTAACTATTAAATCTAATAATATTTCTATTATGTATTCCATTCTTTTTTAGAAAATAAAATATATTTCTTTTCACTTTGAGCTACGTAACTAAAAGGTTGTATATTATTTCTTTTGAAAATAAAATACATTTATTTTTAATTTATGTTGCGAAAAAAGTTTCATATTGTTTCCTATCATTACTAATTTTCATTATCTTATCACAAAAGCAGATAATTATCAAACTAATTATCTGCTTTTTATCTTAATTGCTGTAAATCCTAATTAAGAAAATATTCTTTCAAACTCTTCTGCTTCTATTTTTTCTTTTTCTAAAAGTATTCCTGCAACAGCATGTAATTTATCAACATGTTCTGTTAATATTTGTTTTGCTTTATTATAAGCTTTATCTACTATAGCTTTAGTTTCTTCATCTATAACTCCTGCTGTTTCCTCTGAATATTCTTTACTTTGTGCAAAATCTCTACCTAAAAATACTTCATCTTGATTTGAACCTAAAGTTAATGTTCCAATTCTTTCGCTCATTCCATATTTTGTTACCATATTTCTTGCAATTTTTGTTGCTCTTTCTATATCATTACTTGCACCTGTTGATATATCATTTAATATTAAGCTTTCAGCAACTCTTCCACCTAATAAAGAAACGATATTTTCTTCCATTTCTGTTTTTGACATAAATGATTTATCTTCTGTTGGTCTATACATTGTATAACCACCTGCCATTCCTCTAGGTACAATTGAAATTTGATGTACAGGGTCTTGTGTTTCTAGGTAATGGCTAACTACAGCATGCCCTGCCTCATGGTATGCTACTAATTTATTTTCTTTTTCACTTCTAACTCTTGTTTTCTTTTCTGGTCCCATTGTTACTTTTACCATAGCATCTTCAATTTCTTTCATACCTATTTCATTTAAGTTTCTTCTTGCTGCAAGTAAAGCTGCTTCATTCAATACATTTTCTAAATCAGCTCCTGAAAATCCTGATGTGTTTTTTGCTATTATTTTTAAATCAACATCATCAGATAATCTTTTCTTTCTTGCGTGTACTTCTAATATTTGTTCTCTTGCTTTTACATCTGGTGCTCCAACTACTATTTGCCTGTCAAATCTTCCTGGTCTTAAAAGAGCTTTATCTAAAACATCTGGTCTATTTGTTGCTGCAAGTACTATTACTCCTTCATTTTCAGCAAATCCGTCCATTTCTACTAATAATTGATTTAAAGTTTGTTCTCTTTCATCATGTCCTCCTCCAAGTCCAGCACCTCTTTGACGTCCTACTGCATCAATTTCATCTATAAATACTATACATGGCGCATTTTTCTTTGCTTGGTCAAATAAATCTCTTACTCTAGAAGCTCCAACACCTACAAACATTTCAACAAAGTCTGAACCACTTATAATAAAAAATGGTACTCCTGCTTCTCCTGCTACTGCTTTTGCAAGTAAAGTTTTTCCTGTTCCTGGTTGACCTACTAATAATACTCCTTTAGGAATTCTTGCACCCATATCTGTAAATTTTTTTGGATTTTTTAAAAATTCTACTATTTCTTCTAGTTCTTCTTTTTCTTCATCTACACCAGCAACATCTTCAAATGAAATTTTATTTCTATCTGCTGGAGTCATCATTCTTGCTTTACTTTTTCCAAATGTCATTGTTTTTCCACCTGGTTGACCTGCATTTGCTCCTCCCATCATGAAAAACCAAAAGATTATAAATATTATTAATAATCCAAATGGTGAAAGTAAAGTTAATAATGTTATAAATATAGATTCAGATTTTTCTTCTAATGTAAAAGCACCCTCTTTTAAGTATTCTTCTGAATAACTCAAGAAACTATCAATACTTGGAATATTAACTTCTTTTTTTATTTTTTCATCTTTTAAAGTAACAGATGCTGTTTTTCCTCCTGCATCTATTTGAACTGATTCTACTTTCCCTTCAGTTATTTTAGTTAATAATTCTGAATATTTTAGCTTTGAATTATCATTTTCAAATATAGCAGATACTACTACAATAAATACTACTGCAATTATTAGCCACATTGCTAATGTCTTTATTCCATTTTTCAAATTTTTTTCCTCCCTACATTGTTTATGTACATTTTATAATGGTTTTTATACCATATCATTTTGAGTTTTTCAATAGTTTATTATATGTCTTTTTTGTTACAAAAAAATATTTATTAATATTTTGCTACGGATACTTAATTTTGAGCAGTAATGTGAATTTTTTGTTTTTTTATAAAAATTTTTATATTTTTATTTGGTGTTAAATATTTATTTCCTATATTTTTACTACATAGTTTAATCATGTCTTCAATATGAATTTGATATATTCCTTGTGATGTTCCTAAGACCTTTGTTATAGTATATAATAAAAGTCTTGCTTTTATAACCTCATGTAATTCATTAAATTTTTTTAAATCTAACGTAATCTTCTTTTCTTCCTCTTCAATTTTTAACTTATTAAATTCTTCTATTACAATTTTTTCTATAAAAGAGTCCTCTTTTCTAACTGTATATGATAATCTATTTAATGTTTCTATTATATTACTATTAAATTCTTTTTTTATATATGGTATTACTATATTTCTTATTTTATTTCTAGTATATATATTTTCAAAATTTGTTTTGTCTATCTTTGGATTTAAGTTAAACTCTCTGCAGAATTCTTCTATTTCATCTCTTGAACATTCAATAAGTGGTCTTATTATTTTGCCATTTGAAGGTTGTATACCTTTTAGTCCGGAAATTGAAGCTCCTCTTAATGCATTCATTATTATTGTTTCTACATTATCATTTTTGTTATGCGCAATAGCTATTTTTTGTGCATTTGTTTTTATACCAATTTGTTCAAAGAATTCATATCTTATTTTTCTTCCAGCTTCTTCTGTTCCTATTTTATTATTATTTGCCACTTTTTTTATATCTATTCTTTTTGAATAAAATTCTATATTATATTTTTTACAAATTTCTTTTACAAATTTTTCTTCTTCATTTGCTTCTTTTCTTATTTGATGATTAATATGTGCTACAATAATTTTGTATGTAAGACCATATTTACTAATATTATTTTTAATATCATATAAAATTTTTAATAAACTTAAAGAATCTGGTCCCCCAGATACTCCTACAATTATTTTTTCATCTTTTTCAATTAATTTATTTCTTTTAATTGTTTTAAAAACTTTTTCTTCTAAAGATTCTTTTTTTCTCATTCTCTATAGATTTTAAAAATAAAATCTTTCCTCCCTTAGATTTTATATTTTTATTATATTTTTAATCATCAAATCTTTTCTCTAAATTAACAAATTTTGTATAGCTTCCTAACCATAACAATTCTATTGTTCCTGTTGAACCTCCTCTATGTTTTGCAATTATTACTTCTGCTATATCTTTCTTTTCAGATTCTTGATTATAATAGTCATCTCTATATAAAAACATGACAATATCTGCATCTTGTTCTATTGCACCAGATTCACGCAAATCTGAAAGCATTGGTCTATGATCAGGTCTTGCCTCTGCTGCTCTTGAAAGTTGAGATAGCGCAATTACTGGAACATTTAATTCTTTTGCTAAAATTTTTAAAGATCTACTTATTTCAGATATTTCTTGTTCTCTGCTTCCTCCTCTTTTGTTAGTACCTTGTATTAATTGTAAATAATCTATTACTACCATTCCTATATTTTTTTCCATTTTTAATTTTCTGCATTTTGCCCTTATTTCTGTAATAGATATTCCTGGTGTATCATCTATATATATTTGAGTTTCTGAAAGTGGTCCAATACTTTCTGCTAGTTTTAACCAGTCTGGTTCTTCTAGTTTTCCTGTTCTAACTTTATTACTATCTACCATAGCTTCACTGCAAATTATTCTATTTACTAATTGTTCTTTAGACATTTCTAAGCTAAATATAGCAACTGGTACATTTGCTTTTAATGCAGCATTTGTTGCTATATTTAATGCAAAAGCTGTTTTTCCCATAGCTGGTCTTGCTGCAATTAATATTAATTCTGATCCATGAAAACCTGCTGTTTTATAGTCAAGTTCAGAGAATCCAGAAGGAACTCCTGTTATATGTTGCTTTCTATTATATAATTCTTCTAATTGTGTAAATGTTTCAACTAGCACATCTTTTATTGGTGAATATCCTTTTTGATCTTTGTCTTGCATCATATTGAATATCTTTTTTTCTGCATTTTCCATTATGTCATCTACATTTTCTGTTGGATCATATCCTAATTCAATAATTTCATTTGCTGTTTTTATTAGTCTTCTAAGTTTTGCTTTTTCTTCTACAATTTTTATATATTTTTGCGCATTTGCAGTAGTTGGAACTTTTGTTGGTAATTCTGTTAGGTATTCTAATCCTCCTACTTGTTCAAATTTTCCCATGGATTCTAATTCTGCTTTTACTGTTATTATATCAATTGGTTCTGCTCTATGATATAAATTTAGAATAGCCATGTAAATTGCCTTGTTGTCTTCTCTATAAAAATCTTCTGCTTTTAAAACTTGAACACTTGCACTTACTGCATCTTTATCAGTTAACATGCTCCCTATTACTGCTTGCTCCGCTTCCATATCTTGGGGTGGCACTTTCCCTATTTCCATATTTTAGCTCCTTATTTTTTATTCTTTTTAATTTTAGTTTTAATCTTTTAATTACTTTTAATCTTTTTAATTTTAACATCAAGCTTTTAATAATCTTCTTTTTCATTTCATTTTGATATCTTTCTTCAAAAATTATAGAAGCAGTATAATTTGGCGTATACCAGCAAATATTTTTATTTTTGTCTCTGTATATAAAATCAAGATCTCTAATCACTATTGTTCCTACTTCTTGTATTTCTATTTCATCATATTTAGGGTCAAATTCAAATCCTACTGATCTAGGATCTATGTATATAGGTTCTCCTGTTTCTTCATCTAAATAATGTATACAATTAGGTTTTGTTAATCTTCCAAGATTGATAACTTTCTCAAAGTCTTTGAATAAATGTATATCAGTAAAAACAATACCTTTATCTCTTAATTTTTTATAAAATTGATATGCTTGTTCAAAAGTAAGGTAAACATCTTCTGCAAATTCTGTTATTTCTATTTCAAATTCAGGATTAACCTCTCTATAAAAAACTGGATATAAAGCTTTTGATGTATATAGTATTTTTTTTACATATCTTGGAGAGCCCATTTTTATAATTACTTTGTCATTTTCTGTTTCTAGAAGATATACTATTTTATATCCACCTCTATCTAAATACTTTATCTCTGAAAAATCAACACCTCTTTTATTATGTACTTCTTCAAAGACTAAATTCATAGCATTTATTGCTTTTTCATCATTGCGCATTTCACCCGATATAAAATAGGCAAAATTTTTATTTATAAAATCTCTTAAATCCTTTTCTTCTATTATACTTTTATTAAGCAATAATTTTATTAAAAACTTCATTTTATCTATTCCAACAACTGAAAAAAGATCCTTTAACCTTTCTTCTATAGTCTTTTCTTCAACTTTTTTACAAAAATCTAACATAAACTTCTTATAAAATTCTACATTTTCTTTTTCTTGTTCTTTTTCTTTTTTTCCAATATAATTTAATTTATATTTATACCCTTCTATAGAGGCAAAACGGTTTATAATAGAATATATAATTATGTAGTTTTCTAATGACAAATTGCATTTTAAACTCATTTATCTAATCCTTTCTTTAATATTTTTTCTTCTTGATACCTATCTTCAAATTTTTCAGCTAAACCGGAAAGTATTCCTTGCTGAAGTATTGGATCTTTTTCTTCAAATACGTAGTCTAAATCAATTATTACTATTTGTCCTTTTTTTAGATAACCTTCCTCCATTTGTCCTTTTGTTTTTAATTCTACTTTAAAACCTACAGTTTCTGGCTCTACTTCTATTTCTTGTTCTCCATCAATATAAGAAGGTTTATTATCTTCTTCTAAATATGCTATGTTTCCTATTTTGGCATCTATCCAAACATAACCATATTTATCTCTTATTGTTTTATATAACTGGTATATATCTTCTTCTGAAATCTTCTTACCTTCATATATTTTTCCGTCCTAATCTTGTAAACTCTATTTCTAAATTTCCTATTTTTTTATGAAACATAGGATACATGAACTCATGCATAAATGGAACTGTCTTACAATATCTTGGTTTTCCTATTTTTATAATTACACTTTTTCCTTTATTATCTTCACAAATATATACATCTTTATATGTTCCTAAACCTTTAAACCTAATATTAGACAAATTTATGTTTTTTATTCTTGACAAATCTTCAAATACTAAATTTAATAAGTTTATATCTTCTTGTTCATCTTCTAAGTCTTTAGATAAAAAATACCCAAAATTTTTGTTTATATATTCACTTATTTGTTCCTCAGTCCATGAAAACCTTTTTAATAAAATCTCTTTTATTATTTTTATATTTTTTATTCCTACACCTGCAAATATTTTTAATAAATTATTTTCTATAATTTCTTTTTCTACTACATACATTAATATCATCTTATGAACTATAGAGGGAATTTCATGTTCTTCACAATACTTCATAAACTCTGGAAAATTTTCATTTAATAATTTTTTTATTTCTTTAGGTTTCTTAAAAAGATTTATCATTAAATTATTTACATTTGTCACTTTTTAACACCCTATAATATCAATTTTTAAATTTCCTACTACACCTTCAAACAATTTAATTTGTACTGTTTGCATTCCTAATGTTTTAATAGTTTCTTTTAATTCTATTTTTTTCTTGTCTACTATTATTTTATATTCTTTTTCTAAAGTGTCTGATATTTCTTTTGATGAAACTCCCCCAAAAATTTTCCCATTTTCTCCAGCTTTTACTTTAATTTTTAATATTATTCCTTCTATTTTTTTTGCTAATTCTTCTGCTTGTTTTTTTTCTTGTTCTTTTTGATATTTTTGTGCATTTTTTTTATTTTGTAAATTTCCCATGTTTTCAGAGTTTGCTTCTATCGCTAATTTTTTAGGGAATAAAAAATTTCTTGCATATCCGTCTGATGCATTTATTATTTCATCTTTTTTTCCTACTCCTTTTATATCTTGCATTAATATAACTTTCATTTTTAATTCATCCCTTTCTAAATTTACTTTAAAGGCATACATTGTTATGAAAAAATTTTTTTAACCTATTTACATTATTCTTAAGACAATTTATTATTCTTACTTTAAGTTTAATTTGCTATTTCTGAAAAATATTCATGTATTCTATTTATTAGTTCTTGTTTAGTTTCTTCTATTGTCATTCCCTCTACCTGTGCACCAGCAAATGTAATATGTCCTCCTCCTCCGAAGTTTTTCTAAAATAACTTGTACATTTATATCTCCTATTGAACGCCCACTAATACAAATTTTATCTCCTAAATCTCCTATTACAAATGAAGCTGTTATATCACTAATTGTTAATAATTCATCTGCCGCTTTTGCACATATTAGATTTGCTTCTTTCGTTTTTTCGTCATATATAGATATTCCTATTGATTTTTCTATTATTTCTGCGTTTTTGACAATTCCTGCTAATATGTTAAATGTTTCTAAATCACTTTGAAACCATTTCTTTACCTTTATTATATCTACTCCACATCTTCTTAAATATGCGGCTGCTTCAAATGTTCTTACTCCTGTTTTAAATGTGAAATTTTTTGTATCTATCATTATTCCGGCATATAAACTTTCTGCCTCTATTGTTTTTAATTCAACTTTTTCATCTACGTATTGTAGTAATTCTGTTACCAATTCTGAAGCTGAAGATGCATAAACTTCTTGGAATGTAAGTGTTGCATTTTCTATATAGTTTGTACTTCTTCTATGGTGATCTATAATTACAGTTTTTTTAGATCTTTCCAATAATCTTTCATCTTCTACATAATTAATTTTATGTGTGTCTACTACAACCAATAAAGTATCTTCTCCTATATTTTCTTCTGCTGTTTCTTGGCTAATAAATACGTTTTCATATTCCTTATCTTTTTCTAAAACTTCCATAAATACATCAATTGCAGAAGTATTATTACTACGAACAATATATGCGTTCTTATTTAAACTTTTTACTAGTCTATATATTCCAAGCGCAGATCCCATTGCATCCATATCTGGTATTGTATGACCCATAATCATTACTTTACTAGATTCTTTTATAAGATTTTGAAGTGCTTGTGCTACTACTCTTGCTTTAACTTTAGTTCTTTTTTCAACTTCTTGAGCTCTTCCACCAAAGAATTTATAAATTTCATTTTCTCTTATTACAGTTTGGTCTCCTCCACGGCCTAATACTAAGTCCATTGCTGCTTGTGCAGATTTGTATTTATCTTTTATAGTTTTACCTTCATTTGAAATTGCAATACTTAATGTGAATTGTACTTTCTTTTTTGAGTCAATTTCTTTTATCTTATCTAATATGCTAAATTTTTCTTCTTTCATATTTTCTAAATATCTTTGTTCAAAAACATATACATATCTATCTCTGTCAGATTTTATAAGTACTCCATTTGATTCATTTGCCCATGCATATATTTCTTTATCTATTTGAGCAGTTAATTGAGGTTTTTGTTCTCCGTCTATTAATTGCATTGTTTCTTCATAGTTATCTAACATTATTATCCCTATGCATATTTTTGAATTATTAAATTCTTCTTGTAATTTAATACTTTCTGTTATATCTAAGAAATATAGTATTATCATATATTCTTTTTTATTTCTTTTATCATGATTTTTACTATTTACAAATTTTCCAACTACAGTATACATTTTTTTTCCAATTGTAATTTGTTTAAATAAAAGATTGTTGTTATTATTTTTGTTTTCTCTTTTTTCTATTTCTGATTTACTTTCTATTATTATATCATCTATATAGTTATTTATATCTACATTGATAAATTCTGAATTGAATTTAGAACTTTTCCAAATTACATTTCCGTCTGTTTCTAATATAATTAATGGAAATGGCGAATTTATTAATGTACTTTTTGCTGTACTATCTACTGTTAGTGTTAAGTCTTGTAATGTTTCTGAAATTTCACTTTTTCTCTTATTGTTTGCAAAATATGTGTAGGCTATTATTAATATATATATTATAATTGCTGGTAAAAAAAAGTTGTTATTTTGTATTATAATTACTACTAATAGTATGAAAATAACAGCTAAATATATTTTTGTCCTTGATATTAAATTATCAAAAATTTTTCTATTATTGTTTTGCATAGATATCTCCTTTTTTACTGTACACTATTTTATAGGATTTTTATTAATTTGTCAATTATTTATCTATTTATTTTACATAATTTATTTTGACATTTTTCTATTTTTAAATCTAATTATTTTAAACTTAATTTAATTTTAAATTACTATAATTAGAAGTTTCTACCCTCAACTATATTCATATTTTGTATAATATCAAATTATATATATTTTTTTATGTATTTTCACTTTGAGTTTAGAAAACGAAAAGTTTCATAAATTTTTCAATGCAATTAATGAAAAAAATAAAGAATATATTTAAAACTATAAAGTCAATATATTCTTTATTTTCAATTAAATTTTTTTTGATTTTCACATCTAGATATACTAAAATTCATATATTATTTTTATATATCTGCTGTTTCTTCTAATTTTTGTTCAGTATCAATATGAATGTTTTGATATTTTGACATTCCTGTTCCTGCTGGAATTAATTTTCCTATAATTACATTTTCTTTAAGACCTATTAAGTCATCAACTTTCCCTTTTATAGCTGCTTCTGTTAGAACTCTTGTAGTTTCTTGGAAAGAAGCTGCTGATAGGAAGCTATCTGTTGCAAGTGAAGCTTTTGTAATTCCAAGCAATACTCTCTTACCTGTTGCTGGTCTTTTTCCTTCTTGTATTGCTAATCTATTTTTTTCTTCAAATTCATACATGTCTATTAAAACTCCAGGGAATAAATCTGTGTCTCCACTATCTTCAATTTTTACTTTTTTAAGCATTTGTCTTCCTATTACTTCAATATGTTTATCATTAATATCAACACCTTGATTTCTATATACTTTTTGTACTTCTGAAATCAAATATTCATAAACTCCTTCTGGACCTTTTATTGCAAGAATTTCATTTGGATTTATAGATCCTTCTATTAAAGGTTCTCCTGCTTCTACTAAATCTCCTTCTTTTACTTTCATTTTAGAGCCAAATGGTATAGTATATGTTTTTGATTCAGTGTTTGATGTTATGATTACTTCTTTTTTCTTTTTAGTTTCTTTAATTTTTACTTTACCATCTATTTCAGATACAATTGCAAGTCCTTTTGGTTTTCTTGCTTCAAATAATTCTTCAACTCTTGGAAGACCCTGTGTTATGTCTGCAACACCCGCAACACCACCAGAGTGAATGGTTCTCATTGTAAGCTGAGTTCCTGGTTCTCCTATTGATTGTGCTGCTATTATTCCAACAGCTTCTCCTATTGAAACTAAGTCTCTTCTTGCAAGACCCATTCCATAACATTTTTGACATACACCATGTTTTGAACGACATCCAAGAACAGAACGTACTTTTAATTTTTGTATTCCAGCTGATATAATTTTTTCTGCAATATCTTCTGTAATCATTGTATCTGTGTCTACTATTATTTCGTTTGTTTCTGGATCTATTACATTTTCTATAGAAAATCTTCCTATTAATCTTTCTTGCATTTTTTCGATAATTTGATTACCGTCTTTTATATCATATATATATATACCGTCATTTGTTCCACAGTCTTCTTCTCTTACAATAATATCTTGTGAAACATCTACAAGTCTTCTTGTTAAATATCCTGAGTCAGCAGTTCTTAAAGCTGTATCTGATAGTCCTTTACGAGCTCCATGGGCTGATATAAAATACTCTAATGCATCTAGTCCTTCTGCAAATGATGATTTTATTGGTATTTCTACCGCTTTACCTGTTGTACTTGCCATTAGACCACGCATACCTGCAATTTGTCTTAATTGTCCCATATTTCCTCTGGCTCCTGATTTAACCATCATATACACAGGATTTAAGTTATCAAAGTTTTCTTCCATAGCAGCTGTAACTTTATTTGTTGTATCTTCCCAAACATTAATTACAGCATTATATCTTTCATCATTTGTTATTAGACCTCTTGCATATTGTTTTCTTATATTTTCAACTTTTTGATCTGCTTCTTTTAAAAGCTCTTTTTTTGCTTCAGGAACTTTTACATCATACATTGAATATGTAATTCCTGCTAGTGTAGCATATTTATAACCTAATGCTTTTATATAATCTATTACTTCTGCTGATTCTGATAAACCATGTATTCGAATTACTTTTTCTATTATTGTTCCCATTGATTTTTTCATTACAGGGAAGCTAATTTCATATTGGAAAGGATCTTCTTTTCTATTTATAAATCCTAAATCTTGAGGAATTCCTTGGTTAAATATAATTCTTCCTACACTTGTTTCTATTTTTTGACTTTTCATTTCTCCGTTTATTTCTTTTGTTATTCTAACAAATATCTTTGCATGTATTCCTACATCATGATTTTCAAATGCCATTATTGCTTCATCTGGATCTTTAAAGTATTTTCCTTCTCCTTTTTCTCCGTCTAATACCATTGTTAAATAATAGCTTCCTAAAATCATGTCTAGTCTAGGCACTGCAACTGGCTTACCGTCTTGAGGTTTAAGCAAATTATTTGTAGAAAGCATCAAATATCTTGCTTCTGCTTGTGCTTCAGGTGATAAAGGTAAATGAACCGCCATTTGATCTCCGTCAAAGTCTGCATTGAATGCTTCACAAACTAATGGGTGTAATTTAATTGCTCTTCCTTCTACTAATACAGGTTCAAATGCTTGTATACCAAGTCTATGTAATGTAGGAGCACGGTTTAACATTACAGGATGATCTTTTATAACATCTTCCAATATTCCCCATACTTCTGGTTTTAATCTTTCTACCATTCTTTTAGCATTTTTTATATTTTGTGCAATTCCACGTCCTACTAATTCTCTCATTACAAATGGTTTAAATAATTCTACTGCCATTTCTTTTGGAAGGCCACATTGATAAATTTTTAATTCTGGTCCTACAACAATAACTGAACGTCCTGAATAGTCAACACGCTTTCCAAGTAAGTTTTGTCTAAATCTTCCTTGTTTTCCTTTTAACATATCTGATAAAGATTTTAAAGGTCTGTTACCTGCACCTGTTACAGGTCTTCCACGTCTTCCATTATCAATTAATGCATCTACAGATTCTTGTAACATTCTTTTTTCATTACGTACAATTATTTCTGGTGCTCCTAATTCTAATAATCTTTTTAATCTATTATTTCTGTTTATAACTCTTCTGTATAAATCATTTAAATCTGATGTTGCAAATCTACCACCATCTAGTTGTACCATTGGTCTTAATTCTGGAGGAATTACTGGGATAACATTCATTATCATCCATTCAGGTCTATTTCCAGATATTCTAAAAGATTCTACTGTATCTAATCTTTTGACTAATTTTACTTTTTTCTGTTCACTTGCATTTTTTAATTCTTTTTCTATTTGGTTACATAGTTTATCTAAATCTATTTCTTGTAATAATTCTCTTAATGCTTCTGCACCCATTTTTGCTACAAATGATTTTTTTCCATATTTTTCTTCTGCTTCATGATATTCTTTTTCATTTAATACTTGGCATTTTTCTAATCCTGATGTTCCTTTGTCTACAACTATATATGCTGCAAAGTATATTATTTTTTCTAGATTTCTTGGAGAAACATCTAATAATAGTGCTATTCTGCTAGGAATACCTTTGAAATACCATATATGTGCAACTGGTGCTGCAAGTTCTATGTGTCCCATTCTTTCACGTCTTACTTTAGATTTTGTTACTTCTACACCACATCTATCACATACTATTCCTTTATATCTTACTCTTTTGTATTTACCACAATGACATTCCCAGTCTTTTGTTGGTCCAAATATTCTTTCACAAAATAATCCGTCTTTTTCAGGTTTTAATGTTCTATAATTTATTGTTTCAGGTTTTTTTACTTCTCCTTTGGACCATTCCCTTATTTTCTCATCAGATGCTACTCCTATCTTTAGCTTGTCAAAAATATCTAATTCTTCCACTATTTTTCCCCCTATAAAAAATTATTTATTCACAAATTAAAATTTTATTTGTGTTCGGGTAATTCTAAAACAGTTAAACGGGTCTATCCTAAGCTGGTGCAATTCCTTCCTGTCGCCATTTTTCTTTTTAGAATTTATTCAATTATTTTACTCTATTATATCTTCATCATTATCGATATTATCATTAGCTAAATCATTATCAAACAATAATTCATCATCTTCGTCATCTATACTTTCAAATAATTCATCACTTTCTTCCATATCCTCGTCATCTTCTAATATCACATCATCTTCTGTTTCTTGTGTATATCCGTCTTGAATTTCTTCATTGTCTATAACTTCTTCCTCAGCAAGAATTTTGCTATCTTTACTAGGATCATACTCTATACCTTCATCAATATTTTCTTTTAATTCCAATTCTTGATTATCTTCTGAATATAGTCTTACATCTAATCCTAATGATTGTAATTCTTTAACTAATACTTTAAAGCTTTCTGGAACTCCTGGTTCTGGTACATTTTCTCCTTTTACTATTGCCTCATATGTTTTTACACGACCTGTAACATCGTCTGATTTTACTGTTAACATTTCTTGAAGTGTATATGCAGCTCCATATGCTTCCAATGCCCAAACTTCCATTTCTCCAAAACGTTGTCCTCCAAATTGAGCTTTTCCTCCTAGTGGTTGTTGTGTTACTAAAGAATATGGTCCTGTTGAACGAGCATGTATTTTATCATCTACTAAATGGTGTAGTTTTAACATATACATAACACCAACTGTGATTGGTTTATCAAAAGGATCTCCTGTTCTTCCGTCATAAAGTATTGTTTTTCCATCTTTGCTCATTCCTGCTTTTTCAAGCATTTCTTCTACATCTTGTTGAGATGCTCCGTCAAATACTGGAGTTGATATTTTCCAACCTAAAGCTCTTGCTGCTCCACCTAAATGTACTTCTAACACCTGTCCTAAATTCATACGTGAAGGCACACCTAATGGGTTTAATAATATATCTATTGGTGTTCCGTCTGGCATAAATGGCATATCTTCTGCTGGCAATACTCTTGAAATAACACCTTTATTTCCATGACGTCCTGCCATTTTGTCCCCTACAGAAATTTTTCTTTTTGTTGCTATATAACATCTAATTACTTGATTAACACCTGGTCCTAATTCATCTGAATTATCTCTTGTAAATATTTTTACATCTACAATTGTTCCAGCTTCTCCATGTGGTACTCTTAATGATGTGTCTCTTACTTCTCTTGCTTTTTCCCCAAATATAGCCCTTAGTAGTCTTTCTTCTGCTGTTAATTCTGTTTCTCCCTTAGGAGTTACTTTTCCTACTAAAATATCTCCTGGTCTAACTTCTGCTCCTATTCTAATAATACCATTTTCATCTAAGTCTTTTAATGAATCATCACCTATATTTGGTATGTCTCTTGTGATTTCCTCAGGTCCTAATTTTGTATCTCTACATTCACAGTCATATTCTTCTATATGTATTGATGTAAATACATCTTCTTTTACTAATCTTTCATTTAGTAGAATAGCATCTTCATAATTGTACCCTTCCCAAGTAGAGAATGCTACAAGTACGTTTTTCCCTAATGCCATTTCTCCATTTTGGGTTGAAGGTCCGTCTGCTATTGCATCACCTTTTTTAACTCTTTCGCCTTTTTCAACAATTGGCCTTTGATTAATACATGTTCCACCATTTGTTCTTTTAAATTTACGTAATTTATGAGTTATTGTTTTTCCAGAATCATATTTTACTGTAATTGCTTCTGCTGTAACTTTTTCTATTACTCCGTCATCTTCGGCAAGTATTAGTATTCCTGAGTCTTTAGCAGCTCTATATTCAATTCCTGTTCCAACTATTGGAGATTCTGTTATCATTAATGGTACTGCTTGACGTTGCATGTTTGCACCCATAAGAGCTCTTTTTGCGTCGTCATGCTCTAAGAATGGAATCATGGCTGCTGCAATAGAAACTAATTGTTTTGGTGATACATCTATGTATTGAACTTTATCTTTATCTACTTCTATTACTTCATTTTTATATCTTACTCTTATTCTAGAATTTTCAAATTCTCCATTTTCATTTAATGGTTCTGAAGCTTGTGCTATTATGTAATTATCTTCTACATCTGCACTCATGTATTCTACAATATCTGTAGGTTTATGTGTTTTTTCATCTACTTTTCTATATGGTGTTTCTATAAATCCATATTCATTAATTTTAGCAAATGAAGATAACGCTGAGATTAATCCTATATTTGGTCCTTCTGGAGATTCTATAGGGCATAATCTTCCATAGTGAGTATAGTGTACATCACGTACTTCAAATCCAGCTCTTTCTCTTGTAAGACCTCCTGGTCCTAATGCTGAAATTCTTCTTTTATGAGTTAATTCTGATAAAGGATTTGTTTGATCCATAAATTGTGATAATTGTGAACTTCCAAAAAATTCTCTTATTGCTGATGTTATTGGCTTTGTATTAATAAGTGTTTGAGGTGTAACAACATCTAAGTCTTGTATTGTCATTCTTTCTCTTACAACTCTTTCTAATCTTGTAAGACCTATACGAAATTGATTTTGTAAAAGTTCTCCTACACAACGTATTCTACGATTTGCTAAGTGATCTATGTCATCTGGTTTTCCAAGTCCATGTGAAAGATTTAATAGATAATTTACTGATGATATTATATCTTCTGTAGTAATGTGTTTTGGTACTAGCTCTTCTTTTCTTTCTTTTAACTCTTTTAATAAATCTTTCTCTTCTGTATTTTCTAATATATTTTGTAAAACTTCATAATTTACTAATTCTTTTATATGTAATTCTTCTAAATCCATATTTGGTAATACTTTGTGAATGTCTACTGTTCCATTACCTATTATTCTGACTTTTCTATCTGAATATATTATATCTACTACATTTATTCCAGAATTTTGTATGTTTTCTGCTACTTCTTCTGTTATTATTTCTCCTTCTTGAACAAGTAATTCTCCTGTTTCTTTATCAACTATATCTTTTGCTGAAACATGTCCTTTTATTCTATCTGATAAACCTAATTTTTTATTAAATTTATATCTTCCTACTTTAGCTAAGTCATATCTTTTATTATCAAAAAATAATCCATTGAATAAATTTCTTGCTGCATCTACTGTTGGAAGTTCTCCTGGTCTTAATTTTTTATATATTTCAATTAAAGCTTCATCTTGTGTTTTTATTGTATCTTTTGCAATTGTTGCTGTTAATAGCTCTTCTTCTCCAAAAAGATCTCTTATTTGGTCGTCTGTTATTACTCCTATTGCTCTTAATAAAGATGTAACTGGTAATTTTCTTGTTCTGTCTACACGTACATAAAATATATCATTTCCGTCTGTTTCATATTCTATCCATGCCCCTCTTAACGGCATAACTGTTGATGTGTAAGTTTTTTTACCTGTTTTTGTATCGAATTCTTCTGCATAATAACAACCTGGTGAACGAACTAATTGGCTTACTACAACCCTTTCTGCTCCATTTATAATAAATGTTCCACTGTCAGTCATTAGCGGAAAATCGCCTAAATAGATTTCTTGTTCTTTGATTTCCCCAGTTTCACGGTTTATTAATCTTACTTTTACATGTAATCTTGTAGAATATGTTGCATCTCTTTCTTTTGCTTCTTCTAGTGTGTATTTTGTTTTTTCTTCCATATAGTAATCGAAAAATTCAAGAACTAAATTCCCTGAGTAGTCTTCTATTGGAGATATATCTTTTAAAACTTCTCCTAACCCTTCTTTTACAAACCATTCATAGGAATCTCTTTGAACTTTAATAAGGTTTGGCATTTCTATGAAATCGCCAACTTTTGCGAAATCTTTACGTGATGCTTTCTCGTAATTAATTTCTCGTATTTTCAAAAAAATCACCTCTAAAAAAAATTAAGCAGAAAAAATTTATAATTTTTAAAAGAAGTCCTTCTTATCTATCATATTTATTTTTGCTTTCTTGTCTGCTTTTACAAGTTTTACTAGTTGTTTTTTATGAAGATAATTCCTCTTCCCTTAAATAATTAACTTTATTTGATTTAAAATTAAAAAAAATTGATTTTAATATTAAAAAAGTTTTTAAGCTTTTATAATGTTAAAAACGGCAATAAAAGAGCTGCCGAAAAAATGACTGTTTTTTTCAGCTGGCTCTAGTATTTATCTATAGTTCTTTAGTTTCTATTTTTAACACTTTTATTATCTTAACCACCTTTTTTCTATTTTTATGATTAAGTTTAAAGTCTGTAATATTTTATCATAGATAATGTATGTGTGTCAATATGATTTTTTTAAAAAATTTCCAATCGGTTACTAGTTAATTAATATTTAATAAAATATTAATGGTTTTTTTTATTTGACTATGCTATAATCTAAAAAACAAAAGTTATATCAACATTTTAATTATTTTTACTTTTAAAAGCTGTACATTGTAATATAAAAGGAGCGATTTTTTGTAATATATGAATATAGAAAGATATACACCAAATATAAAAATAGGTTTAACGCATAATCAAATTTTAAAAAGAAAAGAACAAAACTTAATAAATTATGACACATCAGTGCCTACTAAAAGTATTAAACAAATTTTAACAGAAAATTTTATTACTTTGTTTAATATTTTAAATTTAATATTGGGGATTGCTGTTTTTTGCGTTGGTTCTTATAAAAATATGCTATTTCTTTTAGTTATGATTATAAATACTACAATTAGCACAATCCAAGAAATTCATTCAAAGAGAATAATTGACAATCTTTCAATTACATCAAGTTCAAAATCCACAGTAATAAGAGACGGCAAAGAAGAGAAAATTTCAATATATGATATTGTACTTGATGATATAATAATTTTTGAACCTGGTAATCAAATTCCAACTGATTCTATTCTATTAGAAGGTGAAATTGAGGTTAACGAATCTTTTATAACCGGAGAATCTGATAGTATCTATAAAAAAACTGGAGATGTTCTACTTTCAGGAAGCTTCGTAGTTAGTGGAAAATGTATAGCACAAGTTAATCATATTGCTGAAGAAAATTATATATCTCAAATTTCTAGTGGTGCAAAGTATGTAAAAAAAGTTAATTCTGAAATAATGAATTCTTTAAACAAAATTGTAAAAATATTAAGTATTGCAATTATACCAATAGGTATTCTGTTGTTTTTTAGACAGCTTTTTGCTGAAGATTCTTCTTTTCAAATTGCTGTTGTAAAAACTGTTGCTGCAATTATCGGTATGATACCAGAAGGGCTTGTTTTACTAACAAGTACGGTACTTGCTGTTAGTGTTATACGACTTTCTCGTTTAAAAGTTTTAGTTCAGGAATTATATTGCATAGAAACTCTTGCAAGAGTAAATACATTGTGTTTAGATAAAACAGGTACTTTAACAGAAGGTTCTTTAGAAGTAAAAGATTATATTCCTATTCCTGAAAAAAACATTAACTCTATTGATATACCAAAAATCATGTTTAATATTTCTAAATTTTCCATAGATACAAATCCAACTATGGAGGCTATAAAGAAAAAATTTTTGAATATAAATGGTGATTTATTAAAATTAACAAAGCATATACCTTTTTCTTCTAAAACTAAGTGGTCTGGGTTTTCTTTTGAAAAAGAGGGTACTTTTATTTTAGGTGCACCTGAATTGATATTAAAATCAAATTTTTCAGACTACAAAAATTTTATTTATAAATATTCTAATGATTATCGAGTTTTACTTCTTGCTCATAGTATTTATGAATTTGAAGATAAAAATTTACCAAAAGAAATTCGTCCAATAGCTATTATTCTATTAACTGATAAAATCAGAAATAGTGCAAATAAAACTCTACGATATTTTAAAGACCAAGGTGTTGAAATTAAAATAATTTCCGGAGATAATCCTATTACTGTTTCTAAAATAGCAAAACAAGTTGGAGTTGAAAATTACTCGAATTACATTGATCTTTCTTCTATAGAAGATGAACTTGAAGTAAAAAAACTTGCCACAAATTATAGTATTTTTGGGAGAGTAAGTCCTATTCAAAAAAAATGGATTGTAGAAGCATTACAAGAAAATGGAAAAACTGTTGCAATGACAGGAGACGGAGTTAATGATGTTCTTTCTTTAAAAACAGCTGATTGTAGTATTGCTATGGCAAATGGTAGTGATGCAAGCAAAAATGTTTCTCAAATAGTTCTTTTAAACTCTGATTTTTCATCTATGCCAAAAATAGTATCAGAAGGAAGAAGAACAATTAACAATATTGAGCGTTCTGCCTCTCTTTTCTTAGTTAAAACGATATATTCTTCATTTTTTGCAATTTTCTTTTTAATATTAGGTGAAACATATCCTTTTGAACCTATACAACTTAGTCTAATAAGTATTATTGCAATTGGAATTCCTTCCTTTGTTTTAGCTTTAGAACCTAATAATGAACGAATTCAAGGAAATTTTTTAAAAAATGTAATCTCAAAAGCATTTCCTACTGCTCTTAGCGTAATTGTTTCTGTAGTTCTACTTGCATTATTACACAAGGTAAACTATATTTCTGATAGTGCTTATTCTACACTATGTGTAATTGCAACTGGTATATGTGGAATTTTATTATTACTGACTCTTTGTAAATCAAGAAAAAGTGAACATAAAAAGCTACCTTTTTCTAAATTTAGATTAACTTTAGCTTTATTAATGATAATACTCTTCATTTTTGGTTTAACTGTTTTAAATTGGTGGTTTTCTATAGTTCCTCTATTTCCTTTAAGGAGCAGTATTATAAAATTAACTGTATTTTGTACTTTTTCATTTTTTATTTTTAATAAGTGCATAAATAATTTATATAAGTAAATTAAATTTGTTATACCTCTGTTTTAATTTAATAGATTAAAATGTTGATATACTAATATTGTAAACAAGAACCATTATTGCTACATAATAGACATGTTTTTAGGAAAAATATTAGTATATCAACATTTTTATTATTTTTTTAAACTGTAAATTTAAAGTTTTGAATAACTTTATTTAAAAATTAAGAGAACTAAATTATTACTTTATTACAAAGAAATTGATTCTTTTTCTTTTTTGTGTCTTATTTTATATTGAATATAATCTTCTACTATTATTTTTAATACTGCAATTACTGGAACAGCTAAAAACATACCTAATATTCCAAAATATGCTCCTCCAACAGTTATTGCAAATATGACTAATAAAGGACTTATTTTTAAAGAATTTCCAATAATTTTAGGGTTTATGATATTTGCATCAATTTGTTGTAATATAGTTACAATAATTATCATCCAAATTGCTTGAGACAAGCCTCCCGTAATTAATGTAATTAATGCTGCTACTACTACTGCAATAATAGCTCCTACATATGGAATCATATTAAATAATCCTATCATAAATCCTAATAAAGGTGCATATCTTACTCCCATTATAGTCATTGCAATTGTTGTTAAAATTCCTACTATAATTGCATCTAAAAATTGACTAGCAAGAAAATTAAAAAATATAGAGTTTGTATTGTCAAAATATTTTTCCATACTATTATATGTCTTCTCACTAAAAATTGCATATGCAAGGTTTCTAACAAACTTTAATATTTGAGCTCTACCTGCAAGAATATATATTGAAACTATTATTGTTACAAAAATATCAAAAACACTACTAATAATTCCAAATGCATTTTTTGCATATTCAAATATTGTATCTATACTAAGATATTGTTTTATATCTATACTTTGTATATTTTGTATTATATCTTTTGCTATATCGCCTTTTAGGAATGAATCTTCTGGTAGATTATTAAAACTGTTTATAGCATTTTCATAATACCATTGTATATTAGACAATAGTTCTGTTATACTTTCTATTAAAACAGGAAAAATAAAATTAATTAATATTACTAATATAAGTACAACTATTGCATATACTGTAATTACACTTAAAGGTCTTGCTTTTTTAGCAATTATTTTTATTTTTTGTTTTTCATATATTTTTTCTATTTTTTTACAAGGTAAATAAAGTAGATATGCTATTAATATTCCTAGTAAAAATGGAGCTATTACTCCAAAAAAATTATTTATCCAACCTGTTACATCTGGAAAATTATCTAATATTTTATATACACATATTATTGCAACTCCTAAAGAAAACCAGTATACCCATTTTTTCCATTTACTTTTTATTTCTTCCATTAAAAATCAATTCCTCCTTCTATGATGCAACCAACAGGACAATGATCGCTACCCATAATTTTATCATATATTATTGCATCTTTTATATAAGTTTTAATTCTATCAGAAGCAATAAAATAATCTATTCTCCATCCAATATTTTTTTCTCTTGCCTTCCCCATATAGGACCACCAAGTATATGCCTCTTGCCTTTCAGGATATATATTTCTAAATGTATCTATAAAACCTGATTTTAGTAATTTAGTCATTTTTTCTCTTTCTTGATTTGTAAAACCTGCATTATTTTGATTTGCCTTTGGATTTTTTAAATCAATCTCTTGATGTGCAACATTTAAATCCCCACACATTATTACTGGTTTTTGCTTATCTAAGTTTAATAGATATTTTCTTACTTCATCCTCCCATTGCATTCTGTAATCTAATCTTTCTAAAGCTCTTTTTGAATTTGGAGTGTATATTGTTACCATAAAAAATTCTTCATATTCTAAAGTTATAACTCTTCCTTCTTTATCATGTTCTTCAATACCTATTCCATATTTTACTGTTTTAGGTTGCTTTTTTGTAAAAATAGCAGTTCCAGAATATCCTTTTTTTTCTGCACTATACCAATATTGAAAATACCCTTTAAAAATTTTATCTGCAATTTCTTTTACCTGCTCTTCTTGGCATTTTGTTTCTTGTATACAAAATATGTCTGCTTTTTCTTTTTTAAAAAATTCTTCAAATCCTTTGTTTATACATGCTCTTATTCCATTTACATTCCACGATATTAATTTCATTTTTTCAATAGATGTAAATTTTTAACTTACATCTTTCCTTTCTTTTATTTTTAATAAACATTTTCTGTCTTAGATTCTTGTTTATTTTCAATTATTTTATCATATACATCCTAATATATCAACATTATAATGATTTTTAGTTGCTAGTTAATGTTCTTTCACTTCTTATTACTCAAAAGTATTGATATATTAATATTTTGCAGGCAAGGCCCAGATTGTTAAGCCCCAGCTATGTTTTGCCAAATAATATTAATATATCAATACTTTTGTTATTTCTCATTAAAATCATTCACTAGTAACGATTTTTATCTTGTTTTAGCATTTTCCGTTGAAAATAAAATATAATATTTATTTTCACTTTGAGCCTAAAAAACTTAAAGTTTTATATTATTTCCTATTGAAAAAAATTAATTTTTAGTGTATTATAATTTTTGAAAGGATGTGGCACAAATGAAAAGAATCATAAGAAAAAAAGTTATACTTTTTAGTATTCTTTTAATAATTATTTTTATTTTGAATTATATATATTTTAATTTTACAAATAATACTAATCAAATTAATGCAACTATTAATAACTCCAAAAATTCAAATTTATTGCAAAAAAGTATTATTTGGTTAGGAGATTCTGCAGTTAGATTTTACACACCTACCTCAAAAATAGATGATTATACCATTTCAAATACAAAACTTGCTGTATCAGGTACTACTATTGGAAAATACTCTTTTGCAACATCTATAATAGATCAACTCTCTTCGAGCGAGTTAGATAGTATTTCTTCTCCAGATATAATAATGCTAGAAGGTCGGAACTAATGATACTTGGGCAATAAAAAAAGTAGCTGATACAGAAGGAAAGGAAATAAGTGAAGTTATTGGACAAGTTTCTTCTAATATAGCAGACGAAAATACTTTTGTAGGCGCACTAGAAAGATTAATTCAAGCAACCAAAGATAAATATCCAAATAGTACTATATGTTTCTGGACTCCTTATAATTTATCTACTGACTCATATCCAACTTATCCTAATATACTCAAAGCTATAGAAGAAGTTTTAGAAAAATACAATATTCCATATCTAAACCTTTCTGAACATGTTAGTCAAGTTGACTATCCAAATGGTAAAGATGATATTCATATTAATGAAGACGGATATAAATTAGTTCAAACTTATATGACACCCTTTTTACAAGAGCATTTAACTGAGAAAGTTATTGAAGACACAGATTTGTCTAAATATACTAATTTAATATGGAGTGATGAGTTTGACGGAAACAGTTTAAATACAAACAATTGGAATCTTGTAGCTCCTGTTGCATCACCTAATAATGAATTACAAAAATATACTACTTCTTCTGAAAATTGTTATGTATCAGACGGTTCTTTAAAAATAGTAGCTAAAAAAGTTGATGATCCTTCTAATAATAGCGGATATGAATATTCATCTGCAAGATTAGAAAGTGAAGGCCTTCAAGATTTTCAATATGGAAAATTTGAGGCTAGTATAAAAATACCTCTAGGACAAGGTTTTTGGCCTGCTTTCTGGATGTTAGGTAAATCTCATAAAGATTACGTGGCTGGGTGGCCTACATGCGGAGAAATTGATATAATGGAACATATTAATTCAGAAAATAAAGTAGTTGGAACAGCACATTGGTCTCCTTCAATTGATGAAAATTATAAAAAGAGTGCAAGTTATAGTAATACTATAAATAATTTAGACTCAGAATATCATAAATATACTTTAATAAAAGAACCTAATAGACTAGTTTGGTATGTAGATGATATAAAATATAAAGAATTAACCTGGACTTTAGAAGATAAAATGGATGAGTTAAATGAACCCTTTTCATTTATATTAAATTTAGCTGTAGGAGGCAATTGGCCTGGTAGTCCAAATGATAGTACTCAATTTCCTGCAACAATGGAAGTAGATTATGTTAGAGTATATGGATCAAAAGATGTATCTATTGATACTCATGTAAATTCTGTATCATTGGATAAAAGTAAAGTAGAGATGAATATAGGAGAAAAAGTAAAACTTACTCCTACTGTATCTCCTTCTAATGCAACTGTTTCTAATGTTACTTGGAGTTCAAGTAATCCTTCTGTTGTAACTGTAGACCCAAACGGAAACTTAACAGCAAAAAGAGAAGGCACAGCTACAATCACAGTAACAACTGTTGACGGAAACAAAACAGCAACATGTACTATTACAGTAGAAGAAGAAAATACAGAACCAAGTATAATAGCAGTAACAGGAGTAACTCTAAA
>CALXAU010000003.1 GCA_944386355.1 uncultured Clostridia bacterium | reverse complement strand
GCGGTTAATCAATCGCTAAAAATTAGACATTAAGAAATTAGGAAATCATACAGTTAATCATAAAAGTATGCCAAGTTTAACAGAAGAGGAAATAAAAAAAGAAGTACTAGAATTACACCAATCAATTTACCAAAAATTTGGAGTAGAAATGAAATACATAAGACCACCAAAAGGAGAATTCAGCGAGCAATCAATAAATATAACAAACTCACTAGGATACAAAACAGTGATGTGGTCTTTTGCATATGCAGACTGGGACGAAAAAAAGCAACCAGATGAAACAGAAGCAAAAAATAAGATACTATCAAACTTGCATAATGGAGAAATAATGCTTTTACATGGAAATTCAAAAACAAATACAGATATATTAGACACAATAATCAAAGAAATAAAAAATAAAGGATTTGAATTTAAATCACTAGATGAATTTCAATAATAAAAGTCTAAAAATAATGAATACAGAATATATATTAATATATAACTCTTCAAGAAAGGAAAGATTAATTTATGAGAAAAAACAAAGAAAGTAGGTTAGATAGATTATTAGAAATGCCTAAAGAAATATATTCAGATGTACCCAAAATTACAATAACAGGTTTTGATGAAATAATAATAGAAAATTATAAAGGAATATTAGAATATGAAGAGTTTTTTGTAAAAATAAAAACATATATTGGAAATATTAATATAAATGGATATCAATTAGAATTAGAAAATATGACAAATGATGATATAAAAGTAAAAGGGAAAATTGAAAGTATTGATTTAGAGAGCATCACATAAGTAAAGGAGAGAAAACATGTGGATAAAAATAATTCTATATCATCTGATAGGATATGTAAGAATATCAGTAGAAGGATATTATATAGAAAGATTTATTAATATATGTATGAACAATAAAATAACAATATGGAAAATGAAAAGAGAAAAAAATATAAGATTAACCTTAAATGTTGCAACAAAAGATTTTAAAGAAATTGTAAAAATAGCTAAAAAAACTCAATGTAAAATAAAGATAGAAAATAAAAAAGGAATACCTTTTTTATTACATAAATATAAAAAAAGAAAAATGTTTGCTATATTTCTATTGATTATAATATCACTTGTAATAATAAGTTCCAACTTTGTTTGGAATATAGAAATAAGGCAAGAGGGAGAATTTGAAGTAGAAAACATAATGCAAGATTTAGAACAAGAAGGATTGGTTGTAGGAAAGCTAAAAGCACAAATAGACACAAAAGAGATTATAAATAAAATAAGATTAAAAAGGCAAGATATAGCATGGATAGGTATAGAACTAAAAGGAACAAATGCTATTGTAAAAGTTGTGAAGGCAGAAGAAAAACCAGAAATAATTGATGAAGAAGAATACTGTAGTATAATTTCAGATAAAGCAGGAATAATTACAAAAATAAATGCACAAAATGGAACAGCAACTGTAAAAGTTGGAGACACCGTAAATGTAGGAACTGTTTTAATACAAGGTTGGATGGAAGGGAAATACACAGGAATTAGATATGTACATAGTAAAGGAGAAATACAGGCAAAAGTATGGTATAGTAAACACAAAAAAATACTATATAATACTACGGAAGAGCATTATACAGGGAATGAGGAAAAAAAATATAGTATAAAATTTAATAATTTTAAAATAAATTTTGGTAAAAGTCTTTCAAATTTCAAAAATTATGATACAATAGAGGAAGAAAAAAAATTTAGAATTTTTTCAGACTTTTATTTGCCAATTTCTATTATAAAAACAACAAATAAAGAGCAAAAGCAAACACAAAAAATACTTACAGTAGAAGAGGCAAAAAACTTAGGGATACAAGAATTAGAACAAGAATTAGAAAAAGAAATAAGTCAAAAAGAAAATATAGTAAGCAAAACAATTAACTGTTATGAAGAAACAGACGGAATAGATATATATGTTACCTATGAAGTTTTAGAAAATATAGGGACAAAAGAAAAAATTGTATTTTGAAGGGATGAATAGCATGGAAGAAAAAAGTCTTAAAATTACAGGAGCAAATAAGAATTTTTTTGAAAAAGTAACAAAAACATTAACAAAACTATTTATACCAACAAAAATTGGTATAAATAGTGTATTCATTACTATAAAGAGAAATGCAATGTTAAAAGCATTTGAAAACAATTTGCAAGACGCCAAAAATTATAATGCAGAAGAAATAGAAAAAAAATATGAAACAGCATATACAAATTATTTAGAGGCATTAGATAAATATGTTATGGATTCAATATATAAAAAAGTAAGAAATCAAACAGCAACAGATTTTGAAAAAGAAGCACTATCAAGCTATTATGAAGTAACAAGTTTAAAAGAAAAAGAATATATAGAATATAAAAACAGAAAACAAAAATATTTAATAGATTTAGATTATGAAGGCATAAAAATAGCAAACAAAGAAAAAATTTTATCAAAATTTGAACAATTTTATATATCAAAAATGGACGAGTTATACAAAGCAATTTTAAAAAACTATTCTATCAAATTAGCAGATACTACAAATGTATACGACTCAAGCAAAGAATGGATATATACTAAAATATTTTATACATTAGAAGACTATATACAAAATATAGTATCTTTAAAAATTAAATATAACAAGCAAAAAGAATTAAAAGAAATAAAAGAAGATTATAAAAAATATGAATCTTTCACAGTAGGAAAACTAGACAATAGAGACAATATAGAGAAAAATATGATATTATTAGGAATTAGTAGAAAATTATTTACACATAGCTTACCATTAGTTGTAGCACAACAATGCTATGAAAAATTATTGAAAGATGCAAGATGTCTAGTACAAGATACTAAAATTGCAACAAAAAGGGAGAAGGCCTATCAAATGTTAATAGATCTAATGGAAGACTATAATATAAAATTACTTTCAACTAAAGTTTATTGGGATAGCCAAAAAGAAAGAGAAAACTATAAAAAATTCTGGAAGAAATATGAAGATCTTACACAAAGAAAAGAACTAGATTATCTTGAGTTTTCAAAAAGAAGAGAAATAATATTTGTAAAAGAAGATTTAAAACATATTCAAAATAGTAAAACAGATTACAGTAAATTAGCTAAATATTATAAAAGAAGATTAGTAGATTACAAAGCAATGAGAGAACTAAAAAATACATATTACTCTAAAGGAATATATACTAAAACTAAGGAGCAAAGTCATGTATGAAATAATATATGAAAATATAGAAGAAAAACAAGAATATGAACAAACAATAAAAAAAGTACTAGAGGCATGTTATAAAGAAGAAAAAATAGAAAATTCAAATTTACTAATAACAGTAACACTAACAGATTTAGATACAATCCAAAAAATAAACAATGAATATAGGAATATAGACAAGCCAACAGATGTACTTTCTTTTCCTATGTTTGAAAAAGTAGAAATAGACAAAAAAATTGCAAAGCAAGATTTTAAATATGAAGATATTTTAGGAGATATTATAATCTCTATACCAAGAGTTGAAGAGCAAGCAAAAGAATATGGACATAGTTTTGAAAGAGAATTAAGTTATATGGTGGTTCATGGTTTTTACCATTTGATGGGATACGACCATATAAAAGAAGAAGATAAAAAACAAATGAGACCAAAAGAAGAAAAAATACTAAATGAATTAAAAATTAATAGATAAAGCAACTTATAGAAAACACTAAAAAAGAAAGGAACACAATAAAGATGAAAAATATAGGGATAAAAATATTAATAGTAATTGTAATAATATTAATAATAATTGCAGGTGTATATGTAGGATATATAACATTGAAAAATAAAGAAAAAACACAAACAATATCTCAAGGAACAGAAAAAGAAAATAATATATTAACAGCGCAAATAGAAGCAAAAGAAGTACAAATATTTAATGGGAATGACAGACCAATAGCAGTAATGATAGATAATCATAATCAAGCTTGGCCTCAAGCAGGTTTAAATGATGCATATATGGTATATGAAATAATAGTAGAAGGTGGGGAAACAAGATTAATGGCCTTATTTAAAGGTGTAGACATAGATAAAATAGGGCCTGTAAGAAGTGCAAGACACTATTTTCTAGATTATGCATTAGAAAATGATGCAATATATACACATTTTGGCTGGAGTCCACAAGCAGAAAGTGATATAAAAAAATATAGTGTAGATAATATAAATGGAATATCAGAAAGTAGTGATAATTTCTGGAGAGTAAAAGATAAATATGCACCACATAATGTTGTAACAAACACAAAATCAATACTAGAAATTGCTGAAAACAAAGGATATAGAACAACATCTAAAGAAGAAAGTGTACTAAATTATGTAACAGACGAAGTGAACTTAGAAGAAGGAAGAATAGCTTCAAAAATAACTATACCTCATTCAGATTTAGAAAAAGTACAATACCAATATGACACAGAAAAAAAAGTATATAAAAGATATGCAAGAGGAAAAGAACAAACAGATTGGTATAGTAAAGAAGATATTACAACCAAAAATATAATAATAACATTTTGCGATAATTATACTTTAACAGATAAAGAAAACAAAGGTAGACAAGGATTAAAAAATATAGGAACATTTGAAGGTTATTATATAACAAATGGAAGAGCAGTAAAAATTCAATGCATAAAAAATGAAAGAGATGAAAAAACTACATATAAAGATTTAGAAGGAAATGAAATAGAAGTAAATGACGGAAATACATTTGTACACATCTGCCCTAAAAATGCAGATGTTGAAATAGAAGGAAATGAAGAAATAAATTCAACAAATGAAACAGAAAATAATGCTTAAAAGTTAAATTTTTTTGAAAGGAGAAAAAAGTCTATATAAGACAATAAAAAAATATGAATATATATGATACAGCAAATAAACTTGCATCAGAAATAAAACAATCAGAAGAATATCAAAACTTCAAAATGGCAAAAGAAGTAATAAATTTAAATAAAGAATTAAAAGAGAAAATCAGAAAATTTGAAACTATGAGATATGAAACGCAAATAGTACAAATGCAGACAGGAAAGCAAGATGAAGAAAAGTTAAAATCTGCAAAAGAACTCTTTTCAGAACTAGTACAAGATGAAGTTGCAAAAAAATATTTTGATGCAGAAACAAAATTTAATATATTAATTGCAGATGTAAATAAAATTATAGGTGAAAGTATTAAAGATATTATAAAAGGATAAGCTAATAAAGCTAGATTTTAGAGGTAGAAAAATGTATTATTTATTTGTAATTATTTTAATAATTATTACAACATATTTATTAAAAATTATTTTTTCAATATCTTTTAAACAAGCAAAAGAAATAGGAAAAAATAAAGAATTAGATGAAAAAATGAAAAAATATCCACAAAATAGAATAATTTGTGAATACTTTTTAAGAAAATTAAAAAATAATGAAGTTAAAATAGAAGAATCAAAAGAAAGTAAATCTTGTATGTATATAGTTGTATCTAACAAAATAGAATTAGGAGATATCGAAAATACATATACAAAAATACAAACTATAGCACATGAATGTATACATTCTATACAAGATAAAAAGCTTTTATATTTTAATTTCTTTTTTTCAAATTTATACTTTATATTTTCTTTTATAATAATCATTTTACAATTAATATTTAATTTACACATAAAAAACTTCTTATTAATAACATTATTTATAATGGCTTTTATTTATTATATTATAAGAACATATTTAGAAAATGATGCAATGATAAAAGCAAGGTTTTTAGCAAAAGAATATCTAGAAGAAGTAAAAATCTCAGATGAAAATGAAATAAAAAAAATAATAGAAAACTATGATGAATTAAATAAAGTAGGAATAAAATGTGTAAATTACAGTTTGTATCTAACAACAATAATACCAATAATTTTATTTTGTATTGTATGCTTTATTTACAATTTATAGCAGTAAAAATGATATAGAGAGCAAATTATATATTTTTATGTAATCTCCATTCAAGAAAATGAAATTCATATGAGTTAAAACATTTTCTAGAAAGGTTTCTATAATACAAAATATATCATTGCTAATATACAAAAAATAAGTACAAATATGAATAATTACATGTTTTATAAAATAAACAAAAAATAGAGGAGAAAAAAATGTTATCACAATTATTTATACTACTGGTATTAATTTTATTTAATGCTTATTTTGCAGCTAGTGAAATAGCATATATTTCTTTAAATGATGCCAAGATAGAAAAACAAGCTAAAGAAGGAAATAAAAAAGCAAAACAAATTCAGAAAATGTTAAAAAGTCCAAGTAAATTTTTAGCAACTATACAAATAGGAATTACTCTTGCAGGATTTTTGTCTAGTGCTTTTGCATCAGATGCATTTGCAGACAAGCTAGCACCAGTTTTAAATACATGGTTTCCTATGATAAGTTTAGGAGTATGGAAAAGTGTATCTATAATATTAATAACTATAATTTTATCATTTTTTACACTTGTTTTAGGAGAACTTGTTCCTAAAAGAATTGCTATGAAAAATTATGAAAAAATAGCTTTTGGAACAATTTCTGTAATAAGAGCTCTTTCTATACTAACATTACCATTTGTAAAATTATTAACATTTGTAACAAATATGATTTCTAAATTATTTGGAGTAGGAGAAAGTGAAGAAGAAATTGTAACAGAAGAAGAAATAAAAATGATGGTAGACCAAGGAGAAGAAAAGGGAACAATAGGAGAAGAAGAAAGAGAATTAATAAACAATGTTTTTGAATTTAATGATATTACTGTTTCAGAAATAATGACACACAGAACAGATATATTTGGTATAGATATTAATTCAAAAATAGAAGATATAATTCAAGATATGGCAAAAGAAGATTATAGATATAGTAGAATACCAGTATATGATGAAACAATAGATGAAATAAAAGGTATTTTATATGTAAAAGATGTATTAAAAAACATGAATAAAAAAACTATTAAAATAAAAAGTATAATGAAAGAAGCATATTTTGTACCACAAAATAAATTAATAAATGAACTATTTAAGGAACTTCAAAAAAATAAAAAGCAAATGGCAGTAATTGTTGATGAATATGGTGGAACAGCTGGAATTGTTACTATGGAAGATATTTTAGAAGAGTTAGTTGGAGACATTTATGATGAATATGATAAAATAGAGCAAGAATATGAAAAATTAGATGAAAATACTTATTTAATTAGTGGCAGTATGCCTATATATGATGTAAATAAATTAATAGGTGCAAAAATTCCAGAAGGAGATTATGACACTTTATCAGGATTTTTACAAGAAAAAATGGGAAGAATTCCAGAAGATGAGGAAACTCCAATTATAGAAACTGAAAGCGTAACATACAAAATTGAAGAATATGAGGATAAAAGAATTGTAAAAGTAAAGGCATGTAAAAATAATATACCAGAAGAGAAAGAAGAAAAAGAACATTAAAACTTCCTATATAAAAAGGTTAAGTTTCCTTGAATTTAGCATGAATTATATGCAAATAATAAAATAATAATTATAACTATCTAAAGTGGAAAGATAAAAAGGTTAAATCTTTTCCAAATAGATTTATTTCATAGGGAGAAAGGAAAAAGTAAAAATGAATAAAAAAATAAAAATAGTTTTATGTATAATAATTTTAATCGCAATAATTTCGCTACTTACAGTATTTATAATAAATAAAGTAAAAGAAGAAGGAAGAGAATATGAAATTCCAGAAATAAAAGAATATAATTATTTTGTAATGCAGGAAAATGATAAATATGGTGTAATAGATAAAAAAGGAAAAATAATTTTAGAGCCAGATTATGAAACTGTTGTAATACCAAATCCAGAAATACAAGTTTTTGTATGTTATTCAGATAATAAAGGACAATTGCAAATAAATGGTGAGTTTATTTCTAATTATGATAATATAGAAGCAATAAGGTTAAAAAATATTGCTAGTGATTTAATGTATGAAAAAACAGTTGTAAAATATCAAAAAGAAGGCAAGTATGGTCTTTTAAATTTAGACGGAAAACAAGTTACAAAACCAATTTATGAAGAAATCGATAGTTTGCCATATAAAGAAGGGGAATTAATAGTAAAACAAAATGATAAATATGGAATAATAAACATAAAAGGAAATAACTTAGTGCCAATTGAATATGAAGAAATTGCAGTAGATGGATACTATAAAGAAGAAGATAGTTATAAAAATGCTGGGTATATTGTAAATGTAAAAACTCAAGACGGATATAGATATGGATATATAGCTCAAAATGGAGATACAATTTTAGAGACAGAATATAATGATATAACAAGAATAGTAGAAAAAGAAGATGATAAAAATGTATATTTAATAGCATCAAAAAATGGACAATGTGGAATATTTAAAAACAAAAATCAAATAGTAAATAATGAGTATCAATCAATAAGATATGATGAAACAAATGATGTAATGATAGTTGAAAAGAGCAAAAAATATGGAGTAGTTAATATGGAAGGAAAAACTATTATTCCAGTAGAATATGAACAAATTGACTCAACAGGAATGTATTTGTATGCTCAAAAAGAAGAAGGAACAACAGTATTTAATAAAGAAGGAAATGAAGTAAAAACAGATGTAAATACAGCCAAATTAAATACTGATAACGAAAATTATATAATACTTATAAGTAATGAAAATAATCAGACATTATATGGACTATTAGATAAAGAAGGAAAAGAAATAATAAAACCAACATATAATTATTTAGAATATTTATTTGATGATTTCTTTATTGCCAGCTCAGAAAATGGAAAATTAGGAGTTGTAAACTCAAAAGGAGAAGAAGTAGTACCAATAGATAATGACTCAGTTCAAAAAGTTCAAGATACAACAATTGTACAAACAACAAAGTCTAAAGAAAATTTAACAACATTATATACAAATAAATTACAAAAAATATGTGAACTAAAAAATGCAACTTTAGAAAAATATAAAGAATTTATAAAATTATATAATAATGAAGAAACTCATTATATAACAAAAGAAGGAGTAGAGGAAAAAAATACACAAATATTTAGTGAAAATAGTTTATTTGCATCAAAAATAGATGAAAAATGGGGATTTACTGATAAAGAAGGAAATATAAAAGTACAACCAATATATGAAAAAGTAACAGAATTTAATGAGTATGGATTTGCGGGAATAAAACAAAATGGTAAATGGGGAGTAATTAACGAAAATGGAGATATTATAGTAGAACCTATTTATACATTTGCAGATAATGTACAACCATTTTTTATAGATAAATATTTTAAAATAACTTATGGATTTGGAGAATTCTATTATACAGCAACAATTAATGAAATAAATGAATAAGAAAAGAGAATTATTTACCATTAATATGAGTAAATAATCTCTTTTTAGTTTCTAAAGTTAAAGTGAAAATAAATACTAAATATTTTATTTTCAAAAGAAACATTTTGTTACAATCCACAGCTTTAAAAATATTCTATATAATGATATATTTATATAATTTGAAGCAATTATATAAAATCACAAAAATATGATTAAGTGCATACAAAATAGTAAATAATACTATCAAAAGAAAGAAGGTGTATTATTGAAATTAGGAGTAGCTTTATCAGGTGGAGGAATTAGAGGAATTGCACATGCAGGAGTGTTAAAAGCATTAGATGACAATAATATAAAAGTGGATATAATCGGAGGAACAAGTTCAGGAGGACTTATTGCCTCTTTATATGCAATGGGATACACACCATATTATATATACATATTGTTTAAAAGATATGCAAAAGATATAGTAGTGGGACACACAAATCCGATAATATCAGGCATAGGGAATTATATGATAAATAAGAAATTAACAATATCTGGACTAAGAACAGGAGAAAATATTGAAAAAGCATATAATGATTTGGCAGATAAAAAAGGAATAAAAAATATATCAGACATCGAAATGCCACTAGTTATACCGTCAGTAGATATTACAAAAGCAAAAGAATATGTATTTACTAATTATATTCCATATAATGCAGAAGATAAAAGTCAGTATATTACTGATATTACAGTTGGGAAAGCTGTAAGAGCAAGCAGTAGTTTTCCAGCAATATTTTGTCCGTGTGAGTTTAAGAATCATAAATTTTTGGACGGTGGAGCTTTGGATAATATACCAGTTACAGAAGTAAGAAAACAAGGTGCAGATAAAGTAATTGCTGTGAATTTTAAGGCTGATAATATAGATAGTGAAAGTAATATAATGGATATTGCAATGAGAACAATAGACATTATGGGAAATAAAATATCTGAACAAAGTTTAGAAAATAGTGATTATATTTTAACTGTATCTACAGATAAAACAGGTTTATTAGATGTAGAAAAATTAGATAGTTGTTATAAATATGGATATATGGCAGTGCAAAATAATTTAGAAAAAATAAAAAATATTATGAAAGAATAAAGGTTTTGTAACCTATTGATAAAACTATTGAAGGTGTTTATATATTAATATCTATTAATCATTTAAAAATTTGAAGAATATAATATAAAGAAAAAACAAAAAAGGAGGGGATATAGTGCAAATAAGATATTTTGACAATAGTGCAACAACACCTATAAAAGAAGAAGTTTTAAATGCAATGTTTCCATATTTAAGTAAAGAATATGGAAACCCGTCTTCAATATATAGTATAGCAAGAACTGCAAAAAGAGCAATTGAAGAAGCTAGAAAACAAGTAGCAGAACTAATAGGAGCAAAGCCTTATGAGATATATTTTACAAGTTGTGGTTCTGAAAGTGATAATACAGCTTTAAAAGGGATAGCATATGCAAATAAACACAAAGGAAAGCATATAATAACTTCCAAAATTGAACATACAGCAATATTAAATACATGTGAAAATTTAAGTGAAAAAGGATTTGATATAACTTATGTAAATATTGATAAAAACGGAATAATAGATATAGAAGAATTAAAAAATAGTATAAGAGAAGACACAATTTTAATAAGTATAATGCTTGCTAATAATGAAATAGGAACAATACAACCAATTGAAAAAATTTCTAGAATTGCAAAAGCAAATAACATTATATTTCATACAGATGCAGTACAGGCAGCTGGAAATATACCAATTTCAGTTGAAAAAATGGGTATTGACTTATTATCTTTATCAGGACATAAAATATATGCTCCAAAAGGAGTTGGCGCTTTATATGTGAAAAAAGGAATAGATTTTGAAAAGTTTATGAATGGAGGACATCAGGAAAGAGATAAAAGAGCAGGAACTGAAAATGTAGCTAGTATAGTTGCATTAGGAAAAGCTTGTGACATAGCTAAAAAAAATCTTCCTGTATATATGAAAAAATTAACATCATTAAGAGATTATTATATAGAAAAAGTGCAACAAAAAATACCTAATATAAGAATAAATGGTACAATGGAAAATCGATTACCAGGAAATGCTAATATTTCATTTGAAGGAATTGATGCTTCAGAACTATTACTAAAATTAGATGAAAAAGGAATTTGTGCTTCTGGTGGTTCTGCATGTTCTTCTGGTTCTGATTCTCCATCACATGTATTAACAGCTCTTGGGTTAGAAAGTAAATATGCAAATAGTGCTATTAGAATTTCTTTTGGAGATTTTAATACTAAAGAAGATGTAGATTATTTAGTAGATTGTTTAGAACAAATAATTGAGCCTTAATAGGCTCTATTTTTTTCTGTTAGTGCGACAGGCATGTTGTTTAACTAATCGGTGAAAGTCCGTAGTGGAGGTAGTGTTTCATATAGCAGAAATTAAAAAATTCTAAACAAACCAATAATAATTAATAATAAACCAGAAATAGAAGAGTAGATATTGTCAGGAAGTTTGCGAAGTTTATATAACTTTCTTCCTAAAAAATTTCCTAAACTTAAAAAAATTAGTTGAAAAAAAGCAACCAAAAAAGGAAAAATACTATAATTTACACCTAAAATACTTCCACCAATACCTATACAAAAACTATCTAAAGAAAGAGCAATACCTAAAAATAATGCTTCTCTAGGTTCTATTTTATTTGAATTATCTAAATCTGAATAAATAGGATGTTTAATAATTTTTATAGTTATTCCCAAAAACTTAATAAAAAAAGTATACATTTTTTCTTCTTGCCATATTGACGTAGTACAAATATTTTTTTGAATAATATTGTTGGCATCATCTTTTTTTAATGTCTGAAACAAAATAATAATACCAATAAAAATAAGTATTAAATTACCAATAATATTTGCAAAACCAGCAGATAGAAGAGTATTCAAAAATTTCCCACAACAAATCGAAATAAAATTAATTCCAATAGAAATACAAAATAAAATAATTTTACTTAAACAAGAAATTTTAGTATTTTTTATACCATATGTAATTCCAATACCTAATGAATCAATACTACTTGAAAAAGCTAAAATAAATAAAGAAAGTAACATAAATAACACCTCTTAATATATACTATGAAAAACATTGAACAAAAGGCACACAATTTTAATTGCGTAAAATCGGCGCGCGAACAAATACGCAACATGAAACTAAACTAAAAGGACAAAGATTGTTAAGCATGTCGCTTTTGTTCAGTTATAGGAAAAATTGAAGATTTTCCTATAACTGCAACTATTAAGAGAAAAAGGAATGGAATTTAATAAGATAAAAGAATAAAACAAGAAAATAAGCAAATAATAAATTAAATAAAAATAATATAGGGAGGGTAGATAATAATTAAAAGTTATTATTAAAAATGAAATGAAAATATCTTTTATAAAAACAAGGAATGATAAAAATTCCTATAAAATGGCAAAGAATTTTGGAATGGATGTATTTGAAATACAAGAACCTGAGCAAATAGATGAAAAAATAGAAGAGCTAAAAATTAAGAATTATAATACAATAATAATAACAAATGAACTTGCTAGTTTTTCACAAAATCTTATACCTAAATATAAAAATGATAGTAAAATAAATATTGTAATAACACCAACTATAAATGAATAACTTTCTAAAATTTGGAAAAAATAATATTAATACATATTTTAGGAGGTATAAATGGAAACAAGTAATTTAAAAAATATGGTAGTTTTAAGAAATTTACCATCTAATATAGTTGAAGAAGCAATTGTAATTTTAAAAGCAAATAAGAGAGTAAAAAAATTAGAAAAAATAGAAAAAATACAAAATACAGAGGCACAAAAAATAGATAAAAAAGAAAAAGATTATATTTTTAAAGAAGCTGAAATGGTAGTATCACAATATTTATCAAAAATTGAAGATAATAAAAAAGAAGAAAGAATAAGTCAGAAAAATAAAAGGAAATATGAAAGACTAAAAAAGTATGCTTATTTATCTAGTTTTATTATATTTCTAGAAACTTTAATTATTTTTTTTAAATAGAAAAACATAAAACCTTTTTCCTTGCATATATTTTAAAAAGAAACAAAGGAAGAGGTGTTTTTTATGGAAAGAACTTTATCTGTAGAAGAAAGAATAAAAAGAGCAGAAGAGATATATAACAGAAGAATGGGGAATGAAGATAGAAGAAGAGTAACAATTCCTCAGGAAGAAAAAAAAGATATAAAATTATTAAAGAGATTAATATTGCAAATAATTGCATGTTTATTAATATATTTTATATTTTACAATATACAAAATAATAATTATATTTTTTCACAAGATTTTACAAATAAAGCGAAAGAAATATTATCATATGATACAAATTTTCCACAATTATATGAAAATGCAAAACAATGGATACTTCAATTTGTGAATAAGGAAAAAAACAATGAAGAAGAAATGAATGTAATTACACCAGAAGAAAGCATTGGTGGAGCAGTAGAAAATGAAGTTGTAAATGAAGAGGTACAAGATAATAAAACAACAGATAATAACAATGATACAAATAATATAGATACAACAAGTGAGCAAACAGAATTAACACAAGAAGAAAAAGATATTAAAGCAATAAAAGAAACAACAAGTTTTATAAAACCAGTAGAAGGAATAATAAGTTCTAAATTTGGACAAAGAGAGCCAACAACAAGCACAGTTCCTAAAAATCATACAGGAACAGATATTGCAGCAAATACAGGAACAAAAATAAAAGCAGCAACAGACGGAGAAGTTGTTTTATCATCTGAGCAAGGAGATTATGGAAAGCATTTAAAAATTCAAATTGGAGAAGTAAGTATAATATATGCACATTGTAATAATTTATATGTAAAACAAGGAGATAAAATAACTCAGGGTCAGGAAATAGCAGAAGTTGGTTCAACAGGAAACTCAACAGGTCCACATTTGCATTTTGAAATTAGATATCAGGAAAGAACTATAGATCCACAAAAAATATTGGATTTATAGAAAAAAATCTTAGTTTTTAAGAAGGTAATTTCATTCCTATGTGTACCTTTGATTGAAGCGAGAAAGGTATGAATTGAAAAATGAGATTTAGAATTGATTTAAAGATATTTTTATTTTTTATATTATTTTATTTTACCAAACAAATACAAACATATAGCTTAATGATGATATTTGCAATAATTCATGAGTTAGGACACCTTATAACAGGTATTATATTAGGAATGAAACCTGAAAAAATAGAATTAATGCCATATGGATTAACCGTTTCTTTTAAATTAAAACCAGAAGATTATAATTTAAAAGTAAAAAAAGCAAATAAGTTAGAATGCAAAAAAATAGTTGTTGCATTTGCAGGTCCTTTAACAAATATATTAATAATAGTTATTTCAATACTATTTAATAAAGACATTATTACTAATTTAATAATTTTATATACGAACATATTGTTAATTGTATTTAATTTATTACCACTATATCCTTTAGATGGTGGTAGAATATTAAAAGGTTTTTTACATATTTTTCTAGGAAATAAAAAAGCACAAAAATATATAAATATAATATCAAAAATAACATTATCAATAGTTACTATTTTTGCAAGTTTTAGTATTTTATTCCTTAAAAACTTTGCTATATTTATAATTATTATTTATTTATGGATTATCTTTTTAAAAGAAGAAAAAAGATATGTTATAAGGAATAAAATATATGATGCTTTAAATGATAGAGATATTTCTTAAAATTTGACGGCTTTTACTAAATAGATAAAGCTCAAACTATATATTTAGACAAAACCATTATCTTGTAACTTTTACCTTATTACTAGTTAATGATTTTAATGATAAATAACAAAAGTATTGATATATTAATATTATTTGGCAAAACATAGCTGAGGTATAACAATCTGGGTCTTGCCTGCAAAATATTAATATATCAATACTTTTGAGTAATAAGAAGTGAAAAAACATTAATTAGTAACTTTACATTAAATAAAAGTAATAAAAAAATTGAAAAAAAAATGTATATATGATAATATAAGTGTATAAAAATATATATAAAAACAAGAAAAGGAGAATACCAATGATAAAATATAGAGCAGAAAAAGGGGTATCATTAATAACTTTAGGATTAGCAATTATAATATTAATTATAATAACAAATATATTAATATACAATGCAAAAGATAGTGTACAAATTGAAAAAATAACAAATTTATATAATGATATTGATTTATTAAGTGAAAAAATATCCACATATTATTCAGAAAAAGAAGAACTACCAATTGATATATTGTATGAAAATACAAATAATTTACCAAAAACTGAAAAAGATGAAAAAGGGCAATTTTATGTTATAGATTTAGAAAAATTAGAAGGAGTTACTTTAAATTATGGTAGAGATTATGATTCAATAAAACAAACACAATCTCAAGACTTAGAAGATATATATATAATGAATAATTACACACATAATATATTCTATGTAAAAGGTGTACAAGCTGACGGAAAAATTTATTATACTAATGAAGAAGAACTAGACAATGTAATGATAGATTTAAGAAATGTAGAAGGAATAAAAATACCAAAAGATTATATATATATAGGAAAAGACAATAACGAAAATATCCAGATACAAGAAAAAAGTGGAACAAATAAATATATTTGGACACCAATTGCATATACAATGACTAAAGAAGAAATGGAAAAAAATAATATAAAAAATATAAACACAGCAGAAATAGATGATTTTATAATAAGTGTTAATAAATACAATGGTTATTTTAAAAATGTATCATCAGATGAAATAATCTATATAAAATTAGAAGAAAGCGATATTTGGAGTTTAACATACGAAAATGAAGAAATTTATGTAGATGAGAATGGACAGAAAGCATATATACCTAAAGGATTTAAAGTAAATCTTTTATCTCAATATAATCAAATAAAAAATGGACTTGTAGTTATGCAAGAAAGTACAAAAAATGAATATGTATGGATACCAGTTTCAAAGAGTATAACTGCAAATGCGGAAAACACACAGCAGATAGAAGAAGCTTTAAAAAATTATGCTAAAGAATATACAAGCGAAGGATATACAGATGAATGGTATGACGGATGTGGTCTTTCTCAAGAAGAGTATAATAAATTAAAAGAAGAAATGTTAAATAGTATAAAAGAAAATGGTGGATTTTATATATCAAGATATGAAGCAGGTTCACAATTACCAAAAGCATCAGGGTCATATACTAATACAGCAGAACAAATAATTGAAACATTTGGAAATTCAACATCAGTAAGAAATAAGTATCCATATAATTATATAAATTGTAATCAAGCACAAAAAATAGCACAAAAACAAATGATAGAAAATAAAACAACAAGTATTTTATTTGGTATTCAATGGGATTTAATATGTAAATTTATAGAAAAATCAAATACTAAAACTCTAGTAGAAATAAAAGAAGATAGTACAGAAATTGGAAATTACAAAAATTCGACATTTAAAGCAACACAAGGGAAATATACAAATAATCCTGATGATGAGAATCAATGGACAGATGTATCTGTAGAAAATGGATATGAAAAAAATTCAACACAAAGCATTCTATTTACAACAGGCTCTACAAATAAAACTGAAATACAAAACATATATGATTTGGCAGGAAATATTGCAGAGCTCACACTAGAAAAATCAAATCAAACAGAAACACCATGTACTATAAGAGGTGGAAGCTATATAGATGATACTAAAGAAAATACTACTTTATCACAAAGAAGTAATATAACAGAAAAAGATACTTTTAATAATGTAGGATTTAGAATTACTATTTTTTAAAATAAAAGACATTACCTCCCATTTTTTAAATGGGAGGTATAAACTTTACTAGACAATGGTTAATATAAAATAAAAAATTATAATTACCTACTTTTTAAATTATTTCTAGTTTAAAATATTATCTATTAACACACGAACAAAGACGAGACATACAACTAAACTAAAAGGTCAAATAATTTTAATCATGTCGCTTTTGTTCATATAGAGTTATTTTATAAGGATTTCAAAAAGGGAATATTTTTGTTACAAATCACAACTGTGAAAATTATATAGATAGCAAATGATATGTGTATATATTTTGAAGGATATTATGTGGATCTTTTAAGGAGTTGTTTGAACATATGTGAAGTAAATTTTCTTAAATGGTGATTACTTAAAAATATACACATATCATTTGCTAATGTACAAAAAATGAATGTAGATGTGGCTTGTAAAATATTTTTAAAAATGGCTCTATTTTTATGTAAAATACATTGACTTTTTAACAGTTTCATTGTATGATAGTAATGTTAAAAAAATGCACAATACATAAAAATAATTTTCTATAGGAGGAAATTTATGGGAGAAGTAATAGTTATAACATCTGGAAAAGGTGGAGTAGGAAAAACAACAACAACAGCAAATTTAGGATCTAGTTTAGCTTTAGAGGGAAAAAAAGTAGTATTAGTAGATACAGATATAGGACTTAGAAATTTAGATGTTGTAATGGGATTAGAAAACAGAATAGTATATGACATAGTAGATGTAGTAGAAGAAAAATGCAAATTAAGACAAGCCCTTATAAAAGACAAAAGATTTAAGGAACTATACCTTTTACCAGCAGCCCAAACAAGAGATAAAAGTGCAGTAAACGAAGAACAAATGAAAGAATTAGTAGGAAAACTAAAAGAAGAATTTGACTATATATTAATAGATTGTCCAGCAGGAATAGAGCAAGGATTTAAAAATGCTATAGCGGGAGCAAATAGAGCAATAGTAGTAACAACTGCTGAAATATCAGCAATAAGAGATGCTGATAGAATAATTGGATTATTAGAATCATCAGAAATAAAAAATCCTGAACTAGTAATAAATAGGATAAGACCTAATATGGTTAGAAAAGGCGAAATGATGGATGTAGACGATATAGTTGATTTATTGTCAATAGATTTAATTGGTGTAGTTCCAGATGATGAATATATTATTACACAAACAAATAAAGGAGAACCTGTTATACAAAATAGAAAAGCTCCTTCTGGAAAAGCATATATTGAGATTGCAAAAAGAGTATTAGGAGAGAAAATTGAGGTAACAATACCAGGAAAAGAAAAGGGATTTTTTGCTAAAATAAAAAGATTATTAAAAAAATAATACAAAAGTGGAGGAGTAAATAATGTTTGAAACAATAATGAATTTCTTCAAAAAAGCAAAAAAAGTAGAAGAAAAAACTCAAAATTCAAAAAATGCAGCAAAAGAGAGATTACACTTAGTTCTTACTCAAGATAGAGCAAATGTATCAGCAGATTTCCTAGAATTAATGAAACAAGAAATAATAGAAGTAATAAAAAAATATATAGAAATAGATGAAAGTGCAATAGATGTGAAACTCACAAAGGAAACAGAAAATGGAATAGTTGGAGCTCCCACTTTATATGCAAATATTCCTATTTTAAATATAAAAAATGAAGCAAGAAAAATCGATAGAAATTTGAATAAAAATGGAACAGATAAAAAGAACATTGAAAATGAAGATAGTAAAATAGAAGTTAAACAACAAAAAAATACAATTATAGAAAATAAAGAAAAAGTAGAAGAAAAAACTGAAAATGAAATAAAAGAAAATGAGGAAAAAAGTAAAAAAGAATCAGAAAAAGAGGAAGATAATCAAAATATTAAAAAACAAGAATTTGATATACAAATAGAAAATACAAGTAAACAAATAACAGAGAAAAAAAATGAAGAATCAGAAGAAGATTTGAAAAATGAAAAAATCGAGAAAAAAAATGATAAAAATGAAAAAGAAAAAAATAATAATCAAAAAAAAGATGTTTCATAAAATTTTTTAGAAAAAGAGAGAGCAAATGAGAAAAAGAGAATTAAAAAATATGGAATGGGGTTTACTAATAATAGCAATTATCTTAACTTTAATTGGATTAGTTGCATTATTTTCTGCAACCCAGGAAACAGAATATGATGATTTTAAAAAACAATGTATATGGGCAGTAGCAAGTATTGTTATAATGCTTATTGTTATGTGTATAGATTATGAACTACTTGTAAAATTTTCACCATTTTTTTATGGGATTTTTGTTATTTTATTAATAGCAGTTCTGTTTACAGAACCAATAAATGGTGCAACAAGCTGGTTTGATATTGGTTCATTTTCATTACAACCAGGAGAATTTGCTAAAATTTCTGTTATATTGTTTTTAGCATTTATTATAGGAAAAATACAAATAAAATCAAAAAGTAATATAAATAAACCAACAAGAATAATGCTAATATTATTAGTATTGGCAGTGCCAGTACTTTTAATAGTAAAGCAACCAGATTATGGTACAGCATGTGCATTCATAATAGGAACAGCTTTCATGATTTATACTGCTGGAATAGATAAAAAATATATAATATCAACATTACTTATAGTTATTATAACAGTGCCACTTTTATACCTATTTGTTCTTCCAGAACATGCAAAAAAAAGAATAGATATATTTTTAAATCCAGAAACAGATCCAAGAGGTGCTCGGATATAATATAATACAATCCAAATTAGCAATTGGGGCAGGTGGACTTACAGGAATGGGACTTTTTAAAGGTAACCAAACACAATTAGGATTTTTATATCCAAAAACTACAGATTTTATATTCTCAGTGATAGGTGAAGAAATGGGATTTATAGTATCTGGAACAATTATTATTTTATATGTGCTTTTAATAACAAAATGTTTTTATGTTGCTAAAACTGCAAAAGATGAAAATGGAATGTTAATAGCATCTGGAATAGCAGGAGTATTTTTGTTCCATATGATAGAAAATATAGGAATGGTTATGGGCTTACTTCCGATAACAGGTGTTCCACTACCTTTTATAAGCTATGGAGGAAGTTCGTTAATTACAAATTTTATTTGTATAGGTTTGTTATTAAATATTAGTGGAAAAAGACAAAAAACAATATTTGTAAAATAGGAGGATTTTATATGAAAAGTCATTTTATAGGAGGAGCGAAAAATGTAACTAATGAAGAAAAAGCAAAAGAGAAAAGAAAAAATGAGATTATGAGTTGTAATAAAATTTTAAGAGAGTCTAAATTATTATTAAAGGCTCTAAGGGAACTAAGCAATGAAGTTACAATTTTAGAAAATATTAGTCAAGAAAAAATAGGTGAAGTACTAAACGAAAAAATGAACTTTTTAGATCAAATTTCAGGATTAGAAAAGCAAATTAAGAACAATAATTTTGGTTATTTTGAAGAATGCTACTCAGACATGCAAAGAAAAAAAGACGTCTTAGATAGGACAAATGGAGATTTAAATAAACTAGAAATGAAATTAGCTAAAAAAAAGAAAGAATATGAAAAACAAGAAAAATTACTATTTCCACTTATAACTAAATTGGAAAATTTTAAACAATTCTATAAAACTAGTGCACCAAATAAAAATGATAATATACTATCAGGAGAGTTGAAGAAAAAAATAGAAAAAGATCTTTATAATCTTGATGAAGAAACAAGAAAAGAGGATGAAAAGTCAGACGAAGCAGGACCAGTAAAAACAATATTGAATTTAGATGAAGATATAATAAACGATATAGATATTTTATTATATGGTGTAAAAAATCTATATATAGAGTGCGGACAGGAAGGTTTTAAAGATACTGGAGAATTAAGAAGACTTGAGGTTATAAAATATGTAAAAGAATTAGGAGCAATAGTATCAGAAATAAATAAAGCTAGAAGTGGACAAGAACCAACAATTTAAAACATAAAGAGGTGATAAACATTTGGCAACACTAAAAATAGGAAATGTAGAATTAAAAAATAATTTAATATTAGCACCAATGGCAGGTATCACAGACCTGCCATTTAGAATAATATGTAAAACATATGGAGCAGGACTAGTATGCTCAGAAATGATAAGTAGTAAAGCTGTATTTTATCAAGATAAAAAAACAGAAAAATTAATGCATAGTGAAGAAATAGAAAGGCCGATAAGTATACAAATCTTTGGTAGTGAAGAAGAACCAATGGCATATGCTACAAAAAAAATAAGCAATTATGCAGATATAATAGATATAAACATGGGATGTCCAGCTCCAAAAGTAGTAAAAAATGGAGATGGAAGTAAACTATTATTAGATTTAGAAAAAGCAAGAAAAATAATAAGAGTTGTTGTAAAAAATGCTAAAGTTCCAGTAACTTTAAAAATTCGAAAAGGTTGGGATAAAGAACATATAGTTGCACTTCAAATTGCTAAAATTGCAGAAGAAGAAGGCATTTCAGCAATTACATTACATGGTAGGACAAGATCAGAACTTTATACAGGAAAAGCTGATTGGGAAATAATAAAGAAAGTAAAAGAAGAAGTTAAAATACCTGTAATAGGAAATGGAGATGTTATAGACGAAGAAAGTTGTTTAAAAATGTTAGAAGAAACAAAAGTTGATGCTGTTATGATAGGAAGAGCAAGTTTTGGAAATCCATGGATTTTCAAACAAATAAATTACTTTTTAAAAACAGGAAAAAAATTACCACCACCTACAAAAGAAGAAAGGTTTAATACAATACAAAAACATATAGAACTAGAAATAAAAGAAAAGGGAGAAAGAATAGGAATACAAGAACTAAGAAAACATATCAGTTGGTATACAAAAAATTTAAAAAATTCAAGTGAATTTAGAAATAAAATTAATAAAATAGATACTAGAAAAGAATTAGAAGAAACTTTATACACATATTTTCAAAGTCTTTAGAATAAAATTAGATAAATAAAATTTTATCATAGGAGGCTAATTGTGAATAAGAAGAAAGTATTTTTCATAATACTGACGACACTAATTTTTTTAGTTTCTATTTTTTTTCTATTTTTTTATAATAAAACGGCTAAAATTTCAAAAATAGGAAATAATACTAATAATCAAGAAATTATAAATTATATTTTAAATATTAGTTCGTATGAAGCAGTCGTTGATGTAGAAATAGAAAGTAATAAAAATACTAATAAATATAAATTAAAACAGCAATACATAAATCCAGATATAAGTACACAAGAAGTAATAGAACCTTCAAATATAAAAGGAATAAAAATTATAAAAAATAAAAATAATCTAAAAATAGAAAATACAAATCTTAAATTGGCAACAATAATAGAAAATTATGAAGACATTTCTGAAAATAGTTTAGACTTAAGTTCTTTTATAGAAGAATATAAAACAGGAAATAAATCAAATTATAGAGAAGAAAACGGACAAATAATAATGGAAATAGAAACAATAGATAAAAATAATAATGTACAACATAAAATCCTTACAGTAGATAAAAAAACAAAAAAACCTGTTAATATGAAAATAAGTTGCAATAACCAAAAAAACACAGTTTACATATTATATAATGAGGTAAAGATAAATAGTATAAAAGAACAAAATATCTTAGCTATTAATTTATATAATAATATATTAATGGGATAGAAACTATTTCTTTACTTGTACTAATATTTAAAATATAAATTTTCATTAAAGTAAAAAAATTAAAAATTTTACTTAATTAGTTTTTAGAAAAAGCAATGTTACAAGATAGAGACTAAAATATTTTTGCAAATAATATAGATTAAAAAATTATTTTCTAAAAATTAGATAAAATGAAAATAAATAATCTTGAAAATATACTAATATTAGGAGTGAAGAAAATGCAAATAAAAAGAGGCGATATGTTTTATGCAGACTTAAGTCCTGTAGTTGGTTCAGAACAAGGAGGAGTAAGACCAGTATTAATTATACAAAATGATTTAGGAAATAAATATAGTCCAACAGTAATTGCAGCTGCTATTACATCTCAAACAAATAAAACAAAATTGCCTACACACATAGAAATAGATTCACAATCTTGTGGACTAAAGAATAATTCTGTTGTTTTAACAGAACAGATTAGAACAATAGATAAAAGTAGACTAAAAGAAAAAATAGGGCATATAGATGATGAAAAGGTAATAGACAAAATAAATAATGCATTAGGAGTTAGTTTTGGACTAGAGGGGTAAAATGTTACAATGCATAGCTATACACATATCATTTGCTATCTAATCATTTTTGTTATTGTGAATTGTAACCATAAAATAAAAAAAGCGACATGAATTTAAATTAATATTCAAATTCATGTCGTTTAAATATACATAGAAAATAATTACAATTTTAAATGCTTAATTTTCTTTATTTCATCGTATAAATTATCAATAATAGTTTTTCTTTTCTTATAAGCTTCTTGATATTCTTCATAAACAGCTTCAAAATTTTCTACAGTTTCATCTTGTTTTAAGAAAATCTTTATACCCTCTAAATAATAATTTTTATCTTTTTCTTTTGAAGCCTTATCCATTTTTTCTTTATACTTTTTAGCTTGTTCTAAACGTTTAATATTATCTTTTAAATCTTCTAAATAACTTTGAGTACATGTGATTTCATAACCAATATCATCAATAACAACTTTAAAAAGACATTTTACAATAATAGGATTATCTTTACCTAATTTTGCATTCTCAGAGATTTCATTTAAAGCGATAGAAGGGTTAGTTTCGCCTGTGGGTTTAGTATTTTCAATTAAAATTTGTAAAGTATCAGAAATTCCAATATGTGTTTTATATTGTCTTTTGCTAACAATGGCATCATATTCATCAGCAACACGAATAATTTGTCCTTCATATGGAATATCCTTTTTTGTTAATCCATTTGGATATCCTGAACCATTTAAGGCTTCATGATGATATAAAGCACCAGCAGCGTAAGGTCTTAATTTTAAATCTTTCATACACATCTCATATCCAATGGTAGTATGAGTTTTCATTATTTCATATTCTTCTTCTGTAAGTTTAGAAGGTTTTTGCAGAATAGCTGGAGGAATAAACATTTTACCGATATCATGAAGATATGCACAAATAGTACAATACTCTGTAAAACCTTTAGTACAATGTAAATATTCACATAAACGGCAAGTTAAATTTGCTACATTTTCACAATGCTTTCTTGTAAAAACATCTAGACTATCGAGCATATTTAACTGATAACGCATTCTTTCATCTAAATTATATGATTTTAAATTAGTTTTATCATAAAAATCAAAAATTTCTTTTGACATAATTAATCTCATTCCTTTCTTTGCCCAAAGATTTTGATAAAATCTCCATTTTAGAAAATGTAATTCACTAACGTTCAAACATTTTCTAGAAAGATTGCCACAATATACTTCAAAATATCCAAATATATCATTTTCTAGCAAAAAATATAAAGTATGCTGTGAATAGTAACCTAATGATATCATCAAAGTATAAAAACTGCAATATATAAGTTGAAAAAACAAATATTTTGTGTTAAAATTTGGTTACTATTCACAGCTTTGAAAATATTCTATATGGCAAATGATATATTTATATATTTTGAAGTAATCCACATTCAAGAAAATGTAATTCACTAACATTCAAACATTTTTTAAAAAGATTGTCACAATATACTTCAAAATATCTAAATATATGATTTGCTAGTAAAAAATATGAAGTATACTGTGAATAGTAACTACAATTAACATCAATAAAAATGATTGAAATAAAAAATTAACATCTAATAGAAAGGAAGGATTCTTTATGTACAGAACCAAAATGTGTGGAGAATTAAGAAAGCAAGACATAGGAGAAAAAGTAGAACTTGCTGGGTGGATACAAAAGAAAAGAAATTTAGGAGGAATGATATTTATAGACTTAAAAGACGAAACAGGAATATCACAGCTTGTTATAAAAGATAATGAAAATGAAGAAAAAATAAAAGATATATCTACACAAAGTTGTATACACATTTGTGGTGAAATTGTGGAAAGAGAAAACAAAAATGAGAAAATAGAAACAGGAGAAGTAGAAGTAATAGTATATAAAATTGAAATATTAGGAAAATGCAAAAATATACTTCCATTTGAGATAGATACAAATCAAGAAGTAAGAGAAGATTTAAGACTTGAATATAGATTTTTAGATTTAAGAAATGAAAAATTACATAAAAACATATTATTACGTTCTAAAATTTTAAAAGAATTAAGAACAAATATGGATGAATTAGGATTTACAGAAATACAAACACCAATACTTGCCAATTCATCTCCAGAAGGAGCAAGAGATTATTTAGTACCAAGCAGAATAAATAAAGGAGAATTTTACGCACTTCCACAAGCTCCCCAACAATTTAAACAATTATTAATGGTAGCAGGATTTAATAAATATTATCAGATAGCACCATGTTTTAGAGATGAAGATCCAAGAGCAGATAGAGCACCAGGAGAATTTTATCAATTAGATTATGAAATGAGTTTTGCAACACAAGAAGATGTATTCAATGTAATGGAACAAGTTATACCAAAAACATTTAAAAAATTTACTAATTGGAAAGTTGATGAAGGACCATTTAAAAGAATACCATATAAAGAGGCAATGGAAAAATACGGAATAGATAAGCCAGATTTAAGAAATCCATTAATAATAAAAGATGTAACTAAATTATTCGAAAATTCAGATTTTAATGCATTTAAAGAAAAAACTATAAAAGCAATTATTGTGCCAAATGGAGCAGAACAAGGTAGAAAATTCTTTGATAAAATGGAAGAATTTGCAAAGCAAGAAGAAGTTGGTGCAAAAGGACTTGCTTGGACTAAATTAGATAATGAAGGAAATATACAAGGCGGAATTGCAAAGTTTATAACACAAGAAATAAAAGAAAAATTAGAAAACGAATATGAATTAAATAAGAATTCAAGTATTTTCTTTATAGCAGATGAGTTCGAAAAAGCACAAAAAATAGCAGGATTAGTCAGAATAGAATTAGGAAAAAGGTTAGATTTAATAGAAAAAGATGTATATAAATTTTGCTTCATAGTAGATTTTCCAATGTATGAATTGTCAGATGAAGGAACAATAGATTTTAGTCATAATCCATTTTCAATGCCACAGGGAGGGCTAGAAGCTCTTCTAAATAAAGATCCACTAGAGATATTAGCATATCAATATGACTTAGTATGTAATGGCTACGAAATGGCCTCTGGAGCAGTAAGAAATCATAATCCAGAAATAATGGTAAAAGCTTTTGAAATAGCAGGATATAGTGAAGAAGATGTTAAAAATAGATTTGGAGCTTTATATAATGCATTTCAATATGGAACACCACCACATGCAGGAGCAGCACCTGGAATAGATAGAATGATAATGTTAATTGCAGATTCGCAAAATATAAGAGAGGTAATAGCATTTCCTAAAAATAAAAAGGCAAGAGATTTACTTATGGGAGCTCCTTCTAAAGTTTCTGAGCAACAATTAAAAGATGTACATATAAAATTAGACATGGAAAGTTAATAAATATGTGTGCCTTTAAGCGAAGCAAGAAAGGAATGGATTTTAAATGAACAAATATAAATTAGAAATAACAGTATTTATATGTGGAGCATTAGGAATGGTATTAGAACTTGTTGCAGCAAGAGTTTTATCACCATATGTAGGAAGTTCTAATTTAATATGGACAACAATAATTGGAATAATGTTAACAAGTATGAGTATAGGATATTACATTGGTGGTAAAATTGCAGACAAAAAACATGATATAAATATATTATCACAATTTATACTATTATCTGCTATTTTCACAAGCATAATACCTATACTAGAAAATGTATTAGTAAAAAATTTAACATTGGTATCAGATAATTTAATACTTATATCAATAATATCTGCAAGTATTATTTTTGGATTACCAAGCTTTGTACTTGCTATGGTATCTCCATTTGCTGTAAAGTTAAAAGATAAAGAATTCGAAAATATTGGGAAAGTATCTCGGAAGTGTTTCTTCTTTGTCAACAATAGGTAGTATATTTGGAACATTTTTTGCTGGATTTTTCTTAATTCCAATATTTGGAACAAGACAAATAGTTTTAGGAATAACAATATTATTAATAATTTTATCTGTATTGTTATACAGAAATAAAAATAAAAAATATTTTGCATTAATATTAATAATAACATTATTTGCAATACTATTTAATTTTATAGGATTTCAAATATTTAAAACTGAAAATCCATATTTAATAGAAGATGTAGATTCAGAATATAGTAGAATTTGGATAAATGAAATTAAAGGAGAAGATCTAGCATATAAAGTATTACAAGTAGATACAGCAATAGAATCATATATTGAAAGTAATACAGAACAAATGGGTTCGAAATATTTGTATTATTATGATTTATCAGATTATTATTTAAAAGACTTTCAAAATACTTTAATGATTGGTGGTGCAGCATATACATATCCAACACATTATTTAAATAAATATGATGATAAAAAAATAGATGTATCGGAAATTGATAAAAAAATGACTGAGCTTGCAGTAAAACATTTTAATTTAGATATACAAAATGAAAGATTAGGAATTTATCATCAAGACGGTAGAAGTTTTTTAAATACAACAAAAAATAAATATGACGTAATTTTAATTGATGCATTTAAAGGTTTTAATGCACCATTTGAATTAACTACATATGAGGCTCTTACTAAATGTAGAAATATATTGAATGATAATGGAATTGTAATAACCAATATAATTTCATCATTAGAAGGAGAAAAATCAGATTTTATCAAATATGAATATACAACTTATAAGAAAATTTTTGACGATGTAAAAATTTTTAAAGTAGGAGATGAGGAAAATACTAAAGAACATAATTTAATTTTGATGGGAATTAAAGGAAATACAAATATAAATGAAGGAAAATATGAGGAATATAAGAATTTACTAGATACTGAAGTTAAAGATTATGAGTCAGACAAGCCAATTGTAACTGATGATTATTGTCCTATTGGAAATTAATTAAAAAGAGAGGTTTATAGTGAAAAAAGTTTTATTGGGAATGAGTGGAGGAGTAGATAGCTCTGTCTCAGCAATATTATTAAAAGAAGCAGGATATGAAGTTATAGGTTGTACAATGATATTGTGGGAAGGTAATGAAAAAATTACAGAACAAAATAAATCTATTGAAGATGCAAAGAAAATATGTGAAAAATTACAAATTCCGCATTATGTATTCGATTATAAAAAAGAATTTAAATGCAATGTAATAAATAATTTTATTAAAGAATATGAAAATGCAAGAACTCCAAATCCATGTGTAGAATGTAACAAATATTTAAAATTTGGATATTTTTATGAAAAAGCAAAAGAACTAGGTTGTGAAAATATAGCAACAGGGCATTATGCAAAAAAAATATATTCAAAAAAATATGGACAACATGTTATTACAACTTGTAGAGAAATAAAAAAAGATCAGACATATTTTTTGTATGCGATTTCAAAAGAAAAAATTGAAAATATAATATTTCCTCTTCAAGACTTTTCATCAAAAGAAGAGATAAGAAAAATTGCAAAGAAATATAATTTATCAGTATCAGAAAAAAAAGATAGTCAAGAAATATGTTTTATTTCAGATAATAATTATAAAAAGTTTTTAGAAAAAAACAGTAATAAAATAAAAAATCAGGAACATGGAAACATTATTTTAAAAAAAGAAAATAAAATATTAGATAAGTGTTCCAATATATCAAATTATACTATAGGTCAAAGGAAAGGGCTAGGTATATCATATAAAGAACCTTTATATGTAATTGGTTTAAATAGCTCAAAAAATGAAGTATATGTTGGAACAAAAGAAGAGTTATATAGCAAAACTTTATCTGCCATAAATGTAAATTGGATGATAAATAAAGAAAAAATAAGTGATATTGTATATGCAAAAATAAGATATAGAGCAAATCCTGCTAAAGCATTAATAAAAATATTTGAAGAAGAAATTCTTTTAGAATTTGAAGAACCTCAAAGAGCAATTACTCCCGGTCAATCAGTTGTTTTTTATGATGATGAAGGTGTTTTATTAGGAGGAGGAAAAATAAAGTAGAATTTTATTTTTCCTCAAAAAGTGAATAGAAGTTATCAAAAATATATCCTTCGCTTTGTAAGTAAGAAATAGACTCTGCTAAAATTTCAGTAGTATCGTTAACATCATTTGTATCATGCATTAAAATAATTAAAGTTCCTTTGTTTTTGCAAGAATTTTTCAAATTATTCAATAAGGTATATGAATTTACCTTTTTTTCAGAATCGTTATTTAGACAGTTCCAATCAACATAAATATATCCCATTTGAGAAAGTAGTGTACTAGCTTCTTTCTTTTTTGATTTATAGGCACTCGACATATATCCATTTGGAAATCTAAAGATATAAGAGCAATAATTATCTACACCTATAGCCTTTCCAATTTCCATGTCGGTATTTTTTACCTCAGAAATGAAACTTGTAGAATTTTTATACAAAACACTATTGTTATGATTATAACCATGATTTGCAATATAATGACCTTCTTCATATGCTCTTTTAACTAATTCTGGATGTGATTTAACATTTTTGCCTAGAACAAAAAATGTAGCTTTAACATTTTTATCTTTTAAAATATCTAGAATTTTCGGAGTAGCTTTAATAGTTGGACCATCATCAAATGTTAAATAAGCAACTTTTTCTTTAGAATTTTCTAATTGCTCAAATTTTTCCTTAATAGAATTATTAATAAAATTTTCTTCACTTACAGATGTAGCAATAGAAAAAGGTTTATAAAAGTGCAGAAAAATGAATATTGATAGTATAATTATTGAAAAAATTGATAATATATATTTTTTGTTAAAAATAAAAATTTTCATATAAAATTAAATTCCTTTCTAGCATTGCTTAAAGGCTCTTATAGAATTATATGAAAATTTATGAAAAAATATTTATGTATGTTACAATTATTGTTGTAATTTTACTTCCTTTGCTTCTTCTTCAGAAATATATCCATATTCCACCATTTTATTTAAAACATGAGCTTGCCTTTTTTTTGCTAAATCTAAATTAACAGTAGGTGCATACAAAGAAGGAGCATTAGGAACTCCCGCAAGCATAGATGCTTCATTTAAATTAAGTTCTTTAGGAGTCTTATTATAGTATCCCATACTTGCATCATAAATACCATAATAGCCATCTCCGAAATAAGAAGTATTGGCATATAGTGCAAAAATTTCATTTTTAGAATAGTTTTTTTCTAAATCATACGCTGCAAAAATTTCAGCAATTTTTCTAGTAGAACTTTTTTCTTGTGTAAAAAAAACATTCTTACATACCTGTTGAGTAATGGTACTGCCACCTTCATCAAATTCCCAATCTCTAATATTAGTATAAAAAGCTCTTAAGATACCTATTGGATCTATTGCACCATGTGTATAATATCTATGGTCTTCTGTTGCTATTACTGCATTTCTATAATCTTCACACATATCATCAAATGAAACATAATTTTCTTTTTCAGTTATCGCTGAAATTCTATCAATTAGTGGTTTTTCTTTCAAAATTTTAGAATAATAACTAAATCCTTGCCATATTAGAATACTTATAATTACAATTATAACAAGTAAAATAAATAATAATATTTTTTTAAATAATTTCATATCTATTGTTTTGCTAGTTTTTCTAACAATTCTCCTTTTTTTGTATCATTATACAATAATTTTGAATAATTTAAAATAGAATTAAAAAAATTTTAAGAAAAGGTGGTTACTAATTAATGGTGTTACTAAATAGATAATCTTATGTTGACAGCATTGCCTAAATAAATATTATCCTGTAACAAAAAACTAAAGGTTTGTAATTGCAATAATTGATAAAACAATATAGATATGTTATAATCCAAATAAAATTAAAAAGCTTAAGACCATATAAGAAGGATAGTTTAAAAGAATAGTTTTTTAATCCTATTTATTTAAGATAAGCAAGAAAGGATTTGATTTTTTATGAAAGTACAATATAAAAAAATACCAAACGGGCTTGATGATATAGCAGAATACTTAAATTTAGAACCAGCAAAAACTATATTTTTACATTCAACATCATTTAATGAAAATACAGAAGCTGGAAAAAAGAGAGCACAGATTAATAAAGGACGTATGATATATTCAGAAATTATGGCATACTCTTCAAATAAAGAAAATGGTGCAAAAACGGCAGTATCTTACATAGAAAAAAGTTTATTAGAATATTATAATGAAAATAATATAATAAACATTGAAAATATAATACAAGTAGGAGAAGATAAAAAGATAGATTATCCATATAATAGTGTTTCATATATGCTTAATAAAAAGGTAAAAGAAGATGAAAATTTAAGAGAAAAATTAGAAGGATTTACAATAGTTTCTTCATATTTAAGCCAAGAAGACGAAGAAACGGCTAAACTAATAAATGGAAAATTATTAATGAAGGTGGATGAACAAGTAAAATTTAATTCTAAATATTTTTTAAAAAAAATTTCTGAGAAATATAGATTTTCAACACCAAAAGGAAAATATTTTTGTGGGTTAAATAATATAGAAAATGTAATAAAAATTTTAAGAGAAGAAACAAATAATATTATGGAAGACAATATTTTTTGGATAAAATTAGAATCCCAATTATCTGGAACAGGCAATATAAAGATTGATATAAATGAAGATTTGCAAGAGATAAAACAAAAAGTAGAAAAAATTGCAAGTAAAATATATACAAGTCAATATATTAATGAGGAAATGCCACTTATAATAGAAGTTGATGTTAATTCAATGAAGAATGAAAAAGAAATAGAAAATATAGGTGTAGAAGCTGTAATCTCAAGCGACACAGTTACTATATTAGGAGGAGTTAGTCAAGAAACGAAAAATGGCAGTTATATAGGAAGTGTTGTAACAGACAAAACAAGGAAATATATAGGAATAGCGCAAGAGGTAGCCAAAGAAGCTTTTATCGCATATGCAAAAGAAGGTTATAGGGGATTTATTACAATAGATGTTTTAATAGTTCAGAATTCAGAAACAGGAGAAATAAAAGGATATAATATAGATCCAAATGCTAGATTTTCAGCAGGTACAATGTTACTAAAAAATATTCATACTTCAGAGTATTATAATAATAAACCAATATATGGACTATCTTTTTCAAATGCTGTAAGGCTTGACAAAAAGGCAATGGAAACAATTTCAAGTTTCGCAAAAAATAATCTTTACAAAATGGAAAAAAGTAATTATAAAGGAATTCTTCCTGTAGTTCTAAATGATGTAACTCAAATAGTAGATGATAAATATTATTTAAAAACTGTAACTATAGAAGACTCATATGAAAAAGTTCAAGAAATCTATAACAATTTTAAAAAAGAAATAAGGAGCTATGATAGTGATAGAATATAAAGTTTGGATTAATTATATTTTATTTAAATTACATATTAGAAAAATACTTCCAAATAAAATTATAAATAGAGTAAAAGTAAAAGAATGTGGAGAGGAACTGCAAGAAGTAGAAACAAAAAAATATAGAATAATAGTAGATAAAAGAATGAAAGAACCAATTTTTTTAAGAAAGTCAGTATGTGAAAAAATATATAAACTTGCAGAAGATTTATTAAAAGAAAATTTAAGAATAAAAATTTATGACGCATATAGAAGTAAAGAAGAGCAAGAGCAATCATGGGAAAAAAGATTGGAAGAAACTAAAAAAGAAAATCCAGGATTACCCCCTGAAGAAATAGAAAGATTAACAAATTTAAAAGTTGCAAATCCTAAAGATTTAAAAAATGTTGGAGGACATCAAACTGGCGGAGCAATTGATTTAACTATAACAGACTTAGATGGTAATGAATTAGATATGGGAACGAAATATGAAGAATACAATGAAAATACAAAAACTTATTCTAAAAATATAAATAGTAATGTTATAAAAAATAGAGAAATCTTATTAAATAAAATGCAGAAATTAGGTTTTGCAAATTTTCCAGCAGAATGGTGGCATTTTTGTTATGGAGATAAAATGTGGGCTGCATATAAAAGTAAAAAAACAGCTTTTTATGGTTATAAAAGGGGAATTAATATTTAATCTCCTTTTTAATTATGTCGCTTTTGTTTCAATATCCTTTACAACTAAATTGTAATATGCTAGAATAACGAACAGAAGAGATATAATTATATCCCTAATATAAATAAAAACTAAAAAGGTGATAGAATGATTAAATTCACAAAAATGCATGGGATAGGCAATGATTATGTATATATTGATTGTACAAAGAAAGAAATAAAAAATCCAAATCAGTTAGCGCGTTATGTAAGCAATAGAAATTTCGGAGTAGGATCAGACGGGCTTATTCTAATATGTAAGAGTGAAAAAGCTGATTTCAAAATGAGAATGTTTAATTCTGACGGAAGCGAAGCGGAAATGTGTGGAAATGGAATTAGATGTGTTAGTAAATTTGTATATGATAAAAATTTAACAGACAAAAAAATACTAACAATTGAAACACTAGGAGGAATAAAAACTTTAGAATTACATACAAAAGAAGGAAAAGTTGAAACAGTAAAAGTAGATATGGGAGAACCAATACTTGAACCAAAAGAAATACCAGTAATTACAAAAGAAAATCCAGTGAAAAATTTAGAATTATTTATATATGATAAAGTATTTAAATTTACATGTGTTTCTATGGGAAATCCACATGCTGTTACAATAGTAGATGATGTGAGAAAATTTGATGTAGAAAAATATGGAGAACTAGTTGAAGTAAATGATGTGTTTCCTAAAAAAACAAATGTTGAATTTATAGAAGTAATTGATAGAAACAAAATAAAATTTAGAGTATGGGAGAGAGGTGCAGGAGAAACATTAGCATGTGGAACAGGTGCATGTGCTGCTGTTGTAAGCTGTGTATTAAATGAAATTACTAACAATAAAGTAGAAGTAGAATTATTAGGAGGAAACTTAATAATAGAATGGAATAAGAAAAATAATCATGTATATATGACAGGACCTGCAACAACTGTTTTCGAAGGAGAAATTTTTGACGAAAAAAATTTATATAAACCAATAGATAGGAGAGAATATAATATGAAATTAGAAGATATATTAAAAGGGATAGATAATTTAAAGATAAATGGAGATACAGATATTAATATTACAAAAGTAACTAGTGATTCAAGAAAAATAAAGGAAAATTCAATGTTTGTTGCAATAAAAGGATTTGAAACAGACGGACATAAATATATACCAGATGCAATAAGAAAAGGTGTTTCAGCAATAATAATTGAAAAAGGTGCAGATGTACAAAAATACGAAATTCCAAAAAATATAACAGTTATAGAAAGTACTAATACAAGATTAACATTAGCATTAGCTTCAGCTAATTTCTATAAAAATCCGTCAAAAAGATTTGATTTAATAGGAATTACAGGAACAAAAGGAAAAACAACAACTTCTTATATGATAAAAAACATATTAGAAAAAGCAGGTAAAAAAGTAGGATTAATAGGAACTATAGCAACATATATAGGAGATAAAAAAATAGAAGATAGTGAAAGAACTACACCAGAAAGTGAACATCTACAAGAATTGTTTTCAAAAATGGTTGAAGAAGATGTTGATACTGTAGTTATGGAAGTTTCATCTCAAAGTTTAATGTTAGATAGAGTAGCAGGATGTAATTTTAAATATGTACTATTTACAAATTTCTCAGAAGATCATATAAGTGCAAGAGAGCACAAGGATATGGAAGAATATTTTAACGCAAAATTAAAGCTTTTTGAACTTTGTAAAAATGGAAGTATAAATATAGATGATCCAAAAGTATGTACAATTAAAGATATAATGCCAGATTCTAATTTATTGACATATGGAATATATAAAGAGGCAGATTTAAAAGCTGAAAATATTCAAATTACTAACAAAGAAGTTACTTTTGATGTAACATATAATTCAGAAAAAGAAAATATAAAAATAGGGATACCAGGAGAATTTACTGTATACAATGCTTTAGCAGCTATGTCTATAGCATTAAAATTAGATGTAAATATGAAGATTATCAAAGAAAGTTTAAAAAATATTAGTGTATGTGGAAGAAGTGAACTAGTACCAAACAAACTGGATATAGCTATAATGATAGACTATGCACATTCTTCAAAATCTTTAGAAAATATACTTACAGCAACAAAAGGATATGTAAAAGGAAGAGTTATATCTGTATTTGGTTGTGGAGGAGACAGAGATGCAAAAAAACGTCCTCAAATGGGAGAAATCTCTGGAAAAATAGCAGATTATACAATAATAACATCAGATAATCCAAGAACAGAAGATCCACAATTAATAGTTAATCAAATAGAAGAAGGAATAAAAAATACAAATGGAAAATATGAATGTATAGTAGATAGAGTAGAAGCAATAGAAAAAGCAATTAGAATGGCAAATAAAGATGATGTAGTAATACTTGCAGGAAAAGGACATGAACCATATCAAGAAATAAATCATGTAAAATATCCATTTGATGAAAGAATAATTGTTAATGAGATTATAGAAAAAATTCTTTCGGAGAAAAAATAATTAGATAGGAGATGTAAACTATGATAAAAATAAATGAAAATTTTATGAATTTACAAGATAGTTATTTATTTTCTACAATAGCTAAAAAAGTAGCAGAATATACTGAAAAAAATCCAGATAAAAAAGTAATAAAATTAGGAATAGGAGATGTAACAAGACCTATTGTTCCAGCTGTTATAAGGGCAATGAAAAAAGCGGTAGAGGAACAAGGAACACAAGAAGGGTTTAGAGGATATGGACCAGAACAAGGATATGATTTTTTAAGAAAAGCAATTGTTGAAAATGATTATAAATCAAGAGGAATAGAAATAGAAGAAGATGAAATTTTTGTATCTGACGGTGCAAAATGTGATTGTGGAAATATAGTAGATATATTTGCACAAGATAATAAAGTTGCTATAACAGATCCAGTTTATCCAGTATATCTTGATACAAATGTTATGTCAGGAAGAAGCGGAAAATGGGATGAAGACAAAAATATTTATGAAAACATTGTATATTTGCCAGTAACAGCACAAAATGACTTTAAACCAGAATTACCAAAAGAAAAAGTTGATATGATATATCTTTGTTTTCCAAATAACCCAACAGGGACTGTTTTAGATAAAAAAGAATTAAAAAAATGGATAGAATATGCAAAAGAAAATAAAGCAGTAATATTGTATGATTCTGCATATGAGGCATTTATAACAGAAGAAAATATTCCACATAGTATTTATGAGGTAGAAGGTGCAAAAGAGGTTGCAATAGAATTTAGAAGTTTTTCAAAAACAGCAGGATTTACAGGATTAAGATGTGCATATGTTGTTGTTCCAAAAAAACTTAAAGGATATACAAAAAAACAAGAAGAAATAAGTTTAAATAAATTATGGAATAGAAGAACTTGTACAAAATTTAATGGAGTATCTTATGTTGTTCAAAGAGGTGCAGAAGCGGTATATTGTAAAGAAGGAAAAGAACAAATAAAAGAAAATATTAATTATTATTTAGAAAATGCAAAAATCATAAAAGAAGGTTTAGAAAAATCAGGATACACAGTTTATGGTGGAAAAAACTCTCCATATGTATGGCTTAAAGTGCCAGAAGGAATGACTTCTTGGGAATTTTTTGATGAACTTTTAGAAAAATATAATATTGTTGGAACTCCAGGTAGTGGATTTGGCCCTCATGGAGAAGGATATTTTAGATTAACAGCTTTTGGAACAAGAGAGAATACAATAGAAGCTATGGAGAGAATAAATAATAAATACTAAAAAAGCTAATAAAAATTTAATTTAAAAAAATTTTTTCATATCTGTATGTGCACTGTGAGATCAAAGATAGAAAGGCATGACTTTTAGTTTGAAAGACAAATATTTTATAACTATATGTGCTTTCGAGTAAAGTAAGAAAGGAATAGATTTTTAGATGAAAGAAAAATATTTAGAACTATTAAAAACAGTAAAGAGAGAAGGAATAGAAGAATTAATTGATTTTATAGAAAAAACCGATTTTTTTAGAGCACCAGCAAGCACAAGATTTCATGGTGATCATGAAGGAGGATTAGTAGAACATAGTTTAAAAGTATACGAAATATTAAAACATAAAGTAGAAACAAATATAGAAAAAATAGAGGTAAAAGATGAAACAATAATAATTGTTGCATTATTACATGACTTATGTAAGGCGAATTTTTATAAAATAGATTATAGAAATGCCAAAAATGCATTAGGAGTGTGGGAAAAAGTGCCATATTATACAGTAGATGATACAATACCATATGGGCATGGAGAAAAATCTGTAATGATGATTACAGAATATATGAAGCTAACCCCAGAGGAAAAATATTCAATAAGGTGGCATATGGGGTATACTGAGCCAAAAGAACTATACAATACAATAGGACTTGCATATAAAAAGTATCCACTTGCACTTTTAACACATGAAGCAGATTTAGAAGCAACATATTTTTATAATACTTAAAAAGGTTTATAGATAATACCTAATTAAAAATTAACAGATAAAAATCTAAATATTCAAAAAGGAGAGACAATCTATATAAAAGTATAGAAAATAAAAAATGATAACATTAGTAAAAGGAAAATTAGAAATAAAAATGACAGGTTTTGTAGTTATAGATGTTGGTGGATTAGGATACAAAGTATTTATGTCTGACAATTCTATAGAAAAACTTGGGAATATAGGAGATAATGTTAAAGTATATACACATCATCATGTAAGAGAAGATGATATAAGCTTATATGGCTTTTGTACTATGGAAGAATTAAGAATGTTTGAACTATTAATAGGAGTAAGTGGAGTTGGTGCAAAAACAGCATTAACAATGCTTGCAGTAATAGATCCTTCGAATTTTGCTTTAGCAATAATTTCAGAAGATGTAGCAACACTTACAAAAATACCAGGAATAGGAGCAAAATCTGCTCAAAGGATAATATTAGAATTAAAAGACAAATTAAAGAAAGAAAATATAGATAAAAATAGTACTATTCAGATGATACAACCTATAAGTGGAGAAAATAAAATGCAAGAAGCAATTGAAGCACTACAAGTATTAGGGTACAATAGAAAAGAAATAGAAAAAGCCTTTTCAAAATTAGAAAAAGCAAGTTTAACAACAGAGGAATTAATTAGAAAAGGATTAAATATTTTGTCAAATTAATTTATTGCTCAAAAGGTAACTGGACTTAAAATAACTCCTCAAGAAATAATAAAAGAATTGTAAAAACAAAGATTAGAGATATGAGGATAAGGGAGGGAAAGTTTAGATGATAGAACACAATGAACCATTAGCTTTTAGAGTAAGACCTAAAAAGCTAGAAGAATATATAGGACAAGAACATGTTTTAGGAAAGGACAAAATATTATATCGTACAATCAAGGCTGACAGATTATCCAGTTTAATATTATTTGGCCCACCTGGATGTGGTAAAACATCTCTTGCAAAAGTAATAAGTGAAACAACAAAATATAAATTTTATAAAATAAATGCTGTAACATCAGGAGTTGCAGAAATAAAAAAAGTAATAGAAGAAACCAAAAACTTTATGTTAAATCCAATCGGTAAAAGTATATTATTCATAGATGAAATACATAGATTTAATAAACTACAACAAGATGCATTATTACCTTTTGTAGAAAATGGTACAATAATTTTAATTGGAGCAACAACTGAAAATCCTTATTTCGAAGTAAATAAAGCACTTATATCTAGATCAATGGTGATAAAACTAGAACCACTAACGATAGAAAATATAGTAACAATATTAGAAAACGCCTTAACAAGAAAAGAAGGACTTGGAGAATACAAAATAGAAATAAGAGAAGAAACATTAAGAAAACTTGCAGTCATATCAAATGGAGATGTAAGAACAGCTTTAAATGGATTAGAAATTGCAGTACTTACAACAAATATGAATCAACAAGGAAAAATAGAAATAACAGATGAAATTATAAAAAATTGTATACAAAATAAAAAAGCAATATTTGATAAAAATGGAGATAGCCATTATGATACAATAAGTGCTTTTATAAAATCAATGAGAGGTTCAGACCCAGATGCAACAATCTTCTATTTAGCCAAAGCTTTAGAAGGGGGAGAAGATCCACTCTTTTTAGCAAGAAGAATTGTAATTTGTGCAGCTGAAGATGTAGGAATGGCAAATCCAAATGCATTAGTTGTAGCAAATAGTGCAATGCAAGCTGTACATATGATAGGAATGCCTGAGGCAAGAATTATTTTATCTGAAGCTGCTGTATATATTGCAACTTCAAAAAAGTCAAATGCAACTTATATTGGAATTAATAAAGCAATAGAAGATGTTAAAACTAAAGATACTGGAGAAATTCCAATGGCAATAAGAAATGCACCTATAGAAAAAATGAAAGAGCTAGGATATAGCCAAGGTTATTTGTACCCACATGATTTTCCAGGACATTGGGTAGAACAACAATATTTACCTGATAAAATGGTAGGAACAAAATATTATATAAAAGATGAAAATATACTAATTTAATATACATGTTCTATTTTTGTTAGACATTTTAATAGTAAATTTTCTAAATCAGTTGTATTAACTACAGATTTTATACATGCATTTAGCATTTGTTTTGGTTCAATATTTTGCAAATCCAAAGCGTAACCATTTTTAAATGCTAATTGTCTTATAAATTCTCTTATAGTTCTTCCATTTCCTTCACGGAAAGGATGTAATACATTTAATTCCGACATATAAAAGGCTAATTTATTTGAAAGAATTTCTTTTGATAGATTTAATAAATAGTTCTCTTCTTTTAATTTAAATAGAAGTTTTTGTAATTCATCTTCAATAAATTCCCATTCTGCAAAACTAAAATTACCTTTTGCTATATTTTCTGTTCTAAAACGACCAGCAAAAGGATAAATATCTTCAAATAAATACTTATGAATATTAACAAAATGTTGTATATCAAAATTACCAATCTTATTATTTTGTCTTAAATCATACAATTTAGCAATTACTAATTTTCTTTCAAAATTCTCTAATAATTTATTATCTTTTATATTCAAATTATTTTTTAATATATTGCTATTTTTATAGCAATATATAGAATTTCTTGCTTCATATAAATCATACATATATTAACCCTCTTGAATTATAGAATTCTTAATTTGATTAACCATTTCGGTCATAGTAATTTCTTCATTAAAATATCTTCTAAGTAAGGCTACGTCTTCTTCATAAACGGGCATGTCTTCTATTGCTAAATCTTTTTTTAAATTAGCAATGTCAAATTCAAATTTTTCTTCTTTAGACATATTTACCTCCTTTAACACACATTATTATTATATCACATAATTAAAAAAAATAATAGAGTTTTTTTAATTGAAAATTTTAATAGT
>CALXAU010000002.1 GCA_944386355.1 uncultured Clostridia bacterium | reverse complement strand
TCAACAAGTAATGAAAACTATGAAGAAATTACATATGAAGGATATGGACCAAATGGAGTAGCAGTAATTGTAGAAGCGGCAACAGATAATAAAAATAGAACAGCAGCAGATGTAAGACATGTATTTGATAAAGCAGGAGGAAACTTAGGAACAACTGGATGTGTGTCATATTTATTCAACAAAAAAGGAATAATCATTATAGAAAAAGAAACATGTAAAATGGACGAAGAGGAACTTATGATGCTTTCAATAGAAGCAGGAGCAGAAGATTTTATATCAGAAGAAGAAATATATCAAATAACAACAGCTCCAAATGATTTTTCTACAGTTAGAGAAAAATTGGAAGAATCAGAAATATCATTCTTAGAAGCAGAAGTTCAAATGGTGCCAACAACAACAATAAAATTAGATGAAAAAGCTACAGAAAAAATGGAAAGATTAATAGAAAAATTAGAAGAACTTGATGATGTATCAAATATTTACCATAATTGGGAAGAATAAATAGAAGAAAGGAAAAATATTAGCAAAAAGCTAATAGGTAAAATAAAATGGGGAAGAAATCAAATAAAGTATTTATAATAGTTTTAATAATTTTGTCATTACTAATAATAGCAACCTCATTAGTAATGATATATCTAAAAACAGATTTATTTAAGAACGAAGAGCAATTATTCTATAAATATGCGGGACAAAAATTAGAAGCTTTCGATATGTTAGAAGAAGCAAGTATAAAAGAATACTTTCAAAAAAAGCAAACTACGCCACACGAAAATGAGGGAAAATATACTTTAAGTATACAAAGTAATGATTTTTCAAACAAAGAAATAATAGATAAATTAGACGAAATTTCAATTTCATTTTCAGGAAAAACAGATCCACAAAATAACAAAATAGAACAAAATATATCTTTGAATTATTCAGATAATGTAAATTTTCCTATACAATATGTACAAAATAAAGATATAATTGGATTGATATCAGATCCAGTTGTAAATAAATATGTAGGAATAAAAAATGAAAACTTAAAAGAGTTAATGCAAAAATTAGGTGCTTCAGATACCACAGATATTCCAGATAAGATAGGAGAAATGCAGGAAGAACAAAAAACAGAAGAAGAGATAAAACAGGGGGAAGAAGAAGCAAAAAAAATAAAGGATACTTACTTAAATATAATAAAAGACAACATTAATGAGGAAAATTATTCAAAAATAAAAGACGGAGAAAATGTTGGTTATTCATTAAAATTAACATATGCAGAAATTAAGAATATATATATAAAAATATTAGAACAATTGAAACAAGATGAAATAATTTTATCAAAAATATCAAATGAAGAAACAGAAATTTCTAAAGAAGATTTTCAAAATCAAGTTCAAGAATTAATTGATGAAGCTCAAGATTATGAACCAGAAGACCAACAATTACAAATAAATGTATATAAAAGTGGAGAAAAAAGTTCATTAATAGAAATTATATTTTCAGAATTTAAAATAGATATAAAAATGGAAGAAAATATAATAGAATGTAAAATAGTAGGAATAAAAGATGGACAAGAAACACCAGAAAAGTTTGTATTATCATTAAACAAACAACAGCAAAACAATAATACTTTATATGAACTAAAATTTGAAGCTCTTGAGGAAGAAGAAAAATTGCTAGATATATCTTTTTTAGCAAACTATACAGGAATTAATTCTGAAAACTCATCAGAAATTTATTCATTTCAAATAAGTTCAGAAGAATTAATAGCAAATTATCAATTTGAAAATAAAATTAACTTTGTAGATAATGTAGAAATAGAAGATTTAACATCTGAAAATACTATCATTTTAAATGACTATGAGCAACAAGAAATTTATCTTTTATTGGCTATGGTAGGGGAGAAAATTGATGAAGTAAATAAAGAAAAACTAGCACAAGCAGGATTTAGTGAAGATGACATGCCAATTTTATATATAATTCCTGGAGGACACGTATTTTACATTTATAATTTAGCATCAAGTTCTCTATCAGATGCAGAAATAGATACATTTAATAGACAATTTGAACAATATGGTTCATTACAATCAGGATCAAATGTTAATAGATTATTACAAAGAGTTGTTGAAAATAATAAATTAAATGCTGAAAATCCTGAAAAAACAATAGATGTATATAGTGAAGAATTAGAACAAGCACCAGTAGTAAAAGGTCAAGGTTCTCTTATAAAAAATACAGATACTATATTAACACAAAAAGCAAATGACAATTCAACTTATAAAATAGATTATTTATATGATGATGAAACAGGATATATAACAGCAATTACAATAAAATTAGAATATTAAAAATTATATTTTCTTACTTTACTCTAAAAGTATACATGTAAGTTCTAAAAGTAAAAAAGATAGCATAAAATAAAATAGCTATCTTTTTTTTGTGTTATCACAACACACAGTGAAAATAAATATTATATTTTCAAAAGAAATTGCATTTTCTATAATATGAAAAAATATTGCACAGAAAAATTACAAAGCAATTTTTCGAGTCAACAAATCTTATATGCTCCTGCTAGAATTTAATAGAAATAGAAAATAATAAAAGTAGAGAAAAATTTCTAGTAAGATTTTAATTGAGAGAGGAAATGATTTTTATAATGAGAAATTTTAGAGAAGAAATTTTAAAGTATTTTCCAGTAAATATTTATAAAAATATAAATGAAACTATAAAAGAAAATGCAAAATATGAAAATGAAATAGAAGAAATACGTATAAGAGTAAATAATCCTATAATTTTAAAAATAGGTCAATTTGAAAAAATACTAGAATATAAAGTTTCTTCAAATGAGTTAATTCAAATATTAGAAAAATTATGTGAGAACTCCATTTATGCTTATAAAAATCAAATGTGTGAAGGATATATAACAATAAATGGTGGACATAGGGTAGGAATAGTAGGAAGTGTAGTTATAGAACAAGAAAAAATTGTTAATATAAAATACATATCAAGTTTAAATTTTAGAATAGCAAGAGAAATAATAGATTGTAGCCAAAAAGTATTAAATCAAATAATAGATATTCAAAATTTAAATATATTTAATACTATAATAGTTGCTCCACCTGGATGTGGGAAAACGACAGTTCTAAGAGATGTAATAAGAAAAATAAGTAATGGTATACCAGAAATATCATTTAAAGGAAGAACAATAGGTGTAGTAGACGAAAGAGGAGAGATTGCAGCTATGTATAAAGGAGTACCTCAAAATGATATTGGAATTAGGACTGATGTAATAGAAAACATTTCAAAATCAAAAGGAATGAAGATTTTGCTTCGTTCAATGACACCACAAATTATTGCATGTGATGAAATAGGAACAAGTGAAGATGTAAAAGCAATTAAAGAAATCTTAACTTGTGGAGTTAAAGGTATTTTTACAATGCATGGTAGGACTATAGAAGATATAAGAAATAAAAGAGAATTATATGATTTAGTACAAAATAGGCAAATAGAGAAAATAGTGTTTTTATAAAATATATACATATATAATTTACTAATATATAAAATATAAGTGTAATTGTGAATTGCAAAATATAAATACAAAATATAAACACAAAATATTTAATTATTATTAAATATGTATTCAAAAAAATAGTTCTAAAAAAAAAGTACAAGCATATAATATAGAAGATAAAAATATATATAAAGTTAGGAAAATAGAAAAAGTTTTAAAAATACATAGCTTTTGTTCCTAGATTTAAAGTAAGTAGGAAGGAAAAGGTAAATGCAATTAATTAAATATATGTTACTTATTCTTTTGTTTATATCCTCTAGTTTGCTAGGAGTAATATTATCTAAAAAGTATAAATATAGATTACTAGAACTAGAGGAATTAAAAAATGCATTTCAAATATTACAAACAAAAATAAAATTTACATATGAGCCATTGCCAGAAATATTTGAAGAAATGGCAAAAAAGTTAAATAAAAATATAGGACAAATATTTTTAAAATCAAAAGAATATATGGAAAATATGACAGCACAAACCTCTTGGGAAAAAGCAGTAAAAGAAAGTCAAAATAATTTAAACCAAGAGGATAAATATGCAATATTAACACTTGGAAAATCACTTCGGACAAACAGATATTGAAGGACAAATTAGTCAAATAGAAATAACACAAAGTTTTTTAGAAAAACAAATAAAATTAGCAGAACAAGAAAAAAATAAAAATGAAAAATTATATAAAACACTTGGAACTACATGTGGTCTTGCAATTGTAATTTTATTAATTTAAAAAATAGTGAGGTAAAGTTAAAGATACAATTTTGTTTGCTATAAAGTAACAGATTTAAATGTAACCAAAGAAATTCATTACGAAAGGAATGTGAATAAATATGGATATTAATCTATTATTTAAAATTGCAGCAATAGGAATATTAGTAGCAGTATTACATCAGGTATTAGTAAGAGCAGGAAGAGAAGATCAAGCAATGATGACAACTCTTGCAGGACTTGTAATTGTACTTACAATGGTTATTAAAGAAATAAGTGGGCTATTTGATACAGTAAGAACAATTTTTAATTTATAATTAAAATGAATTAATATAATTTACAGTAAAAAGGTTTATGGGTATCCTTTAAAAACCCAAATATCTTATACAAGGAGAAGAGGGTGTTCTATAAATAGTTTTGAAAATCATCACCAAATTTAATATAGTATTTGGCAACATTAGTGGTAATTTATTTTATATAAAATGGTTATTAGAATTTCTAAAATTTAATAATATGATACCCTCATACATATAATATGGAGATAGTAAAAATAATAGGAATAGCACTTATCGCATTAATAATTATTATATTACTAAAACAATATAGACCTGAATTCGCAATATATGTAAGTATATTAACAGGATTTTTAATCCTATTATTGGTAATGGACAAACTTGAAGGAATAATTACAATTTTACAACAATTTACAACTAATACTAGTTTAAATAGTGAATTTTTGGCTCTTTTAATAAAAATCACTGGGATTGCTTTTTTAGCAGAATTTGCAGTAAGTGTATGTAAAGACTCAGGAGAAAGTGCAATTGCAAGCAAAATAGAAATAGGAAGTAAAATAATAATAATTGCAATATCAATACCAATATTGTCTAGTTTATTAGAAGTGATATTAAGAATATTACCATAAAACAAAAGAAAAGATGATTAAGAAAAGTAAAAAAAATATATATCATTTGCTAATTCACAAAACTTAAGTTTAACAGGGAATTGGAACACAGTAACAAAAAATGATTCTTTTCTAAACAGATCTATGCCTTCAGAAAGGAATGAAATAAAAAGATGAAGAAAAAAAGAAAAATAAATTTTTTTATAAAAATTATTTTAGCAATAATATTTTTTATATCATTATTATTACCAATAGTATATGCTCAAAGTGAAGAAGAAACATTAAATGAACAACAAGAAACATTTGGTATACAAGAGTTTTTAAAAGAATCTAAAGAGTATGCAGGAACTTTTTTTGAAGACATAGATATGCAAGAAATTTTGCAAGAAGCAATTAGTGGAAAAGTAAATAATGAAACATTTATCCAGAAAATATTAAGTATTTTAGGAATAGAAGTAAAACAAAGCCTAGGAGCATTTGCAAGTATTTTAGCAATAATAATAATACATAGTGTTTTAAAATCAATTAGTGAAAGTTTAGAAAATGATTCTGTTGCAAAACTAATTTATTATGTTCAATATATAGCAATAGTAACAGTAATTATGAGTAATTTTTCTTCAATAATAACAATGCTTAGAGATACTGTTACAAATTTAGTAGGATTTATGAATTCTTTAGTACCAATACTAATAGCATTAATGGTATACACAGGAAGCATGACGACAGGTGGCATATTAGAGCCAATTATATTGTTTTTAATTAACTTTATAGGAAATATAATGCAAAATATATTAATACCATTAGTGCTAGTTATAGCAAGTTTAAACATAATATCAAAAATTTCAGATAAAATACAAATAGACAAAATTTCTAAGTTTTTAAAATCTAGTGTAGTATGGTTTTTAGGAATTGTTTTAACAATATTTGTAGGTGTTGTCTCTTTAGAGGGAACTTTATCTAGTAGTGTAGACGGAATTACAGCAAAAACAACAAAAGCAATTGTAAGTAGTGCAATACCTGTTGTTGGTAAAATATTAGGAGATACAGTTGATAGTGTTTTAGGTTGTGGAATTATATTAAAAAATGCTGTTGGAATGATAGGTGTATTAATAGTAGTTGGAATTTGTATATTACCAATAATAAAATTAGGAACTCTCACTATTTGTTATAATATTTTAGCGGGTATTATTGAGCCAATAGCAGATAATAAAATAGTTGGGGTAATTGAACAAATAGGAGATATATTTAAATTATTACTAGGTATTTTATGTGCGATTAGTGTGATGATTATAATAGGGACAACTCTAGTAATCAGAATTTCTAATAGTGGAATGATGTATCGATAATTACAAGGTAGGTGGTTATATTGATTGAATTTATAAGTAATTGGGCAAAAGGATTAACTATGGCTGTAATAATAATATCAATATTAGAAATGATATTACCTAATAATAAAACAAAAAAATATGTAAGAATGATAATGGGAGTTTTTTTACTATTTACAATTATAAGTCCATTTATACAGAATGATATAAAACAAGAACTTTCAGTAGCTAATTTAGAAGATTTGTTTAGTAATCAAACTCAAATAGAAAGCAAAGATGAAATAAATCAAACATCTATGAATGAAAGAATAGAGGAACTATATATCCAAGAACTTGAAAAAGATATAAAAAATAAAATGAATGAAAAAGGATATGAAATAGAAAAAATAAAAATAGATGTAAATATTGCAGACGAACAAAGTGAAACAAAAATAAATAAAATAAAATTAAAATTGCAAAAAATGCAAGAAAGTGAAGAAACTACAACGAAAAATGATTCTTTGGAAAATAAAATAGTAACACAAGTAGAAAAAATAAAAGAAATAGATACATCAATAAAAAAAAATGAAGAAAAAAATTACAACAATTCAAAAGAACTATCAAATTTAACTAGTGCAGATTTACAAAATATAAAAAATTTTTTAAAAGAAGAATATGGAGTTGATGAGAAATGTTTAGAAATAAATTAAAAGAATTGATAAAAAAAGACGAAGATATAAATGGAAATGATAAGAAAAAAATAGAAAATATAGTTTTTTTTATAATTATTTTAATAATTACAATAGTTGCTATTAATTTTATTTGGAATGGAAACAAAACAAAAAAAGAAAATACAAATACATCATATTCAAAACAATTAGCAACTAATAAAGATAATGAAACAATTGAAGTAAGTAGTAATACAAGTGATGATTTAGAACAAAGGTTAGAATTAATTTTATCAAATATTCAAGGAGTTGGAGAAGTAAAAGTATTAATAAACTATGCAGAATCTAGCGAAATTGTACCAATGTATAATGAAAACGAAAAAACAAGTACAACAGAAGAAAGTGATACATCAGGAGGAACAAGAAAGATACAGGAAACAGATACACAAAAAGATATAATATATAAAGAAGATAGTGGAGAAAAAATACCAATTACTCAAAAAGTAATAAACCCTAAAGTAGAAGGAGCAATTATAACTGCAAAGGGAGCGAGCGATGCAACTATTAAAACTAATATAATCCAAGCTGTTGAAGCTGTAACAGGGCTTGCCACACATAAAATACAAGTTTTTGAAATGAAGTAATAAAATCTTGGTGCGCGAACAAATTAACTTAAAAGCCAAAGAAAAAATATAAAATTAGTACAAAGTTTAAAGCTTTCCGATTTGTTCTAAAATAAAAAAATAACAAAAGAAAGGATATTTATATATGAGAAATTTATTAAAAAAGAATCAAATAATTATTTATGTAATAGCATTAATGCTAGTAACAGCAGGATATTTAAGTTATAATACATATTATGAGGAAGAAAGCATTCAAACTATTGCAGAAGAAAATGTTAATAATACTGAAAAAACAAATATTGGAGATGCAACATTAGTTAATAGTAATGATATTGTATCAGAAAATAAAACCCAAGAAAATATAAATGCTAATAATACAACAGTACAAAATACAATAGATACAAATTCAACTTCACAAAATCTTTTAGAACAAAATAATCAATCTAATGAAAATATTGAAACACAAGAGACATCTGCTGAAACTAGTCAAGATGATTATTTTGTAAAATCAAAATTACAAAGAGATACAATGTATTCCCAAATGTTAGAAACATATGAAAAAGTATTAAATAGTGCAAATTCACTTGAAACCCAAAAACAAACTGCAACACAGGAAATTACAAAAATAAACGAAATTAAAAATAAAATAATGATTTGCGAGAATTTAATAAATACTAAAGGTTTTGAGAATAGTGTTATTTTTGTAAATGGCGAGAGTATTAGTGTTATTATAAAAGCTAAAGAGATACAAAAAGAAGAGATTGCTCAAATACAAAATATAATTGAAAGGGAGATGAATGTAAGTATAGAAAATATACATATTTCAACTAAGTGAAGTTAATGACTTTATTACAATGCACATTTAAACTTAAGTTTTATAAATTAGCAAATGATATATGTATATATTTTAAAGTAATCCCCATTCAAGAAAATGTAATTCACATACGTTCAAACATTTTCTAGAAAGGTCCCCACAATATACTTCAAAATATATACATATATCATTTGCTATATATATCATTTTGAATAGTAAAAATGTTATAACAAAAATATCAACTATTTCCAAAAAATAGTTGATATTTTTTATAATTTAATATAAAATCTATAAAGACCAAAACAAGGAGGAAACAGATGATAACTTTACAAGATGTTAAAAAAAATGAAGAGGTGGAAGCCTTAATAAAAGGTGCTCAAGAACAATTAAAAGAATTAGGATACACTGAACATAGTCATAGACATATATCAATTGTTTCAAAAAGAGCAGGAGAAATATTAACAAAATTAAAATATCCAGAAAGGGAAGTAGAATTAGCAAAAATAGCCGGATACTTACATGACATAGGAAACTGTGTAAATAGAGTAGATCATGCTCATAGTGGAGCTATACTTGCATACAACATATTAAAAGATATGGGAATGCCAGTAGAAGAAAGAACTCAAATAATGATGGCAATAGGAAATCATGATGAAAATACAGGAACTGCAATTAGTGATATTTCAGCAGCTATAATATTAGCAGATAAGTCGGATGTCCATAGAGATAGAGTTGTAAATAGTAATCTTTCAACATTTGATATACATGATAGAGTAAACTATGCAGTAACAAATGCAGATTTAAATTTAGATGTAGAGAATAGAAAAATAATTTTAGATTTAAAAATAGATACAAAAATATGTCCAGTACTTGATTATTTTGAAATATTTATGGATAGAACAATGATGAGCAAATATGCAGCAAAATATTTAAATATATGGTTTGAATTAATAATAAATGATACAAAATTATTATAATGGAGGATTAACAATGAAAAAAAATAAATTAAAAATTATAACAATATTATTAGCAATAATATTAATAGCAACAATTTCAATATTTGGAATATACAAAAAAATGCAAAATAGAATGGAAAATATAGTAAAAGATTACACATACTCAATGGAATTAAAAGGGGCAAGAAATGTACGACTAGTAGCAAGTGAAGGAACAAAAGAAATAATAAAAGATGCACAAGGTAATATAATAGAAAGTGCAACAGAAGAAGAAATTGAGCAAAATGGTTATACAAAAGAAGAACAAAAAATAAATGAAGAAACAGTGCTAACAAAAGAAAACTACCAAAGAGTAAAAGAAATAATTGAAAAAAGACTTGAAAATTTAGCAGTAGATGAATATAGCATAGCAGTAGATGAACAAACAGGAGATATATTAATTAAAATACCAGAAAATAATAATACAGATACAGTAGTAGGAAATTTAAATACAGCAGGAGTGTTTAAAATAGTAGATAGTAAAACAAATGAAGTATTATTAGACGGTAATGATATAAAATTATCTAATGTTTTATATAGTACAGATAGTCTAAGTAATGGACAAACAGGAACATATGTATATTTAAATATAGAATTTACTAAATCTAGTGCTGAAAAAATAAATCAAATAAGTAAAGATTATAAAACAATTGAAGAAACTAATACACAAAATACAACAGAAGAAAACTCTACTCAAGAAAATACAACAACAGAAGAAAATCAACAAGCAGACCAAAATCAAGTAGCAGAAAATACTAATACAGAAGCAAATCAAACAAATGTAACTAGCGAACAAGCAAGCACACAAGAAAATACACAAGAAGAGCAAGAACAAAAACAAGTAAAATTATTAATCGATGATACAACTTTAATGGAAACAAGTTTTGACGAAGAAATAACAACAGGAAAAATGCAATTATCAATAGGTCAAGTAGCAACAGATCAAGAAACATTAGAAGAAAATGTACAAAGAGCTACAAATATTGCAACACTTTTAGATTCTGGAAATATGCCAATAGTTTATGAAGTAGAAGATAATAAATATATTATATCTGATATAACTACAGAAACACTAAAATATGTAGAAATAGGATTTATTATATTAATTATTTTGATATTCTTAATATTAGCAATAAAATACAAAGCATTAGGTATATTAGGTGGATTTTCAATTATAGGTTTTGTTAGTTTATTAACATTAGTAATTCGTTATACAAATGTAGTAATATCAATAGAAAGTATATTTGCAATAATATTATCAATTGCTTTAAATATCATTATAGTAAAGACAATAATAAAAAATGTAGAAAAATCAGAAAATGTAAAAAAAGACATATATATTGCATATGGTAAAACTTTATTAAAAATGATTCCAATATGTATATTCTCTATAATTGCATGTTTTATAAATTGGGTTCCAATAAATAGCTTTGGAATGGTAATGTTTTGGGGATTTGTATTAATGACAGTATATAATTTTGCAATAACAAATACATTAATAATTGAACAAAAAAAATAAGAAAAACTAATAAAGAAAGGAGACGAGTGGGTTCTATATAGGACACACTCAATATAATAAGATGAAAGAAATAAGTCAAAAAACAAAAATATTACTATTAATAATTATACTTGTAATAATTTTAGGAGCTATAATTATAGTTACAAAAGGATTTAATTTTGACATGCAATATCAAGAAAGTAAAAAAGTAGAACTTTATATACAAAAAGAATTTTCAGTTGAAGATATTAAGCAAATAACAAATGAAGTATTCTCAAATCAAGAAGTAATAATACAAAAAGTAGAAATATTTGAAGATATGGCAAGTATTCAAACAAAAGAAATAACAGAAGATCAAAAAGAACAGTTAATTACAAAAGTAAACGAAAAATATGGTACAGAAATAAAATCTGAAGATACTCAAATAATTTCAATACCACACACTAAAGGAAGAGATATAATAAGACCATATATAATGCCATTAGTAATTGCAACTGTAATAATATTAATATATCTTGTTATACCATATAGAAAAATAGGAATAGTAAAAGTATTAGTACAAGCAATATTAACAATTGGATTAGGACAAGTTTTATTATTTAGCATAATAGCTATAACCGGACTACCTATAGGAAGATATACAACACCACTAATATTAGTAATATATGCAATCAGTTTATTAATATTAGTTAGTTCTTTAGAAAAACAAAAAAGTTTAGAAAAAAAAGAAGAAGAAAAGTAATTGTTTGAAGTTTACATTATTATGAAAACAGAAGAATAGTTTTAAACAAAAAACTTTCATAACTATACTATGTATGTCTTTAAGCGAATCGAGAAAGGAATGAATTTTATAATGGGAAATATAGTGCTACTAGATGATTTAACAATAAATAAAATAGCAGCAGGAGAAGTAATTGAAAGACCAGCATCAGTTATAAAAGAAATGGTAGAAAACAGCATTGATGCTGGAGCTACAAACATTGTTGTAGAAATAAAAAATGGCGGAATTTCCTATATGAAAGTATCAGACAATGGAAAGGGAATTCCTAAAGATGATTTAGAGTTGGCATTCGAAAGACATGCAACAAGTAAAATTCGAAAAGCAGAAGATTTAAATACAGTTACTTCAATGGGGTTTAGAGGAGAAGCTTTAGCAAGTATTGCATCAATAGCACATGTGGAGCTAATATCAAAAACAAAAGAACAAGACTTTGGGTATAAAGTTACAGTAGAAGGCGGAAATATTTTAGATAAACAAGAAATAGGTGCATCTTGTGGAACATCAATTACTGTACAAAATTTATTTTACAATACACCAGTAAGATATAAATTCTTAAAAAAAGATTATACAGAAACAGGGTATATAGAAGATGTTATTACAAGAATAGCATTAGTTCATCCAGAAATAAGTATAAAATTGATAAACATGGGAAAAACAGTAATACAAACAACAGGAGATGGAATCTTAAAAAATGTAATCTATTCTATATATGGAAAAGAAATTGCACAAGGAGTAATTGATGTTTCATATATATATGAAGATATTGTAATATCAGGAGCAATAGGAAAGCCTGAAATAGCAAGGTCAAATCGTTCAAACCAGATGTTTTTCGTTAATAAAAGATATGTAAAAGATAAAACTTTGTCAGCTGCAACTGAGCAAGCATATAAGGGAATGATACCACTTGGTAAATTTGGATTTGTTATTTTAAATATTCAAATATCGCCAAGTGCAGTAGATGTAAATGTGCATCCTGCAAAATTAGAAGTTAGATTTCAGGAAGAAAACAAAATATTTCAAGCAATATATCATTCTATAAAAGATACTTTATTAAAAGGAGATTTAGTATCAAACACAAAAGTAGATAAAAACACTCAAATAGAAAAAGAGGAAGAAACAAAAGAACAAATTATAGTAGAAAATTCAAATCATGGAGGTCTATTTAATTGGAGAAAACCAGATAAAAAAATAGAAGAATATACTGAAGAAGAAAGTAAAATTAAAACTAATATAATAGAACAAGTATATTTAGATAAACAGAAAAAGAATATGCAAACAGACTTAAAAAATGAAGAAAATATAAAACCACAAACAGATAATGAAATAAATAAAATAGAAGAACCGAAAAAAATAAGTACTCCATTAGATACATCAGATATTTTACTACAATTAAAAGAACTTAAAGAAAATTTACAAAAAGAAGTAAATAATAATAATGAAGAAAAAACAATAAAAGAAAACATAGAAATCGAGCCACAAGAAGAAAAATATAAAGTACAACAAGATGAAATTATAACAAAAGAAGTATCTTCACCAATAGAAACGAACATAAAAGAACAAGAAGAAACAAGAAGCGAAGAAAATAATAAAACTATAGATAATTCAGAAATCTATAATGAAAAATTAGATTTTAATAAAATGTATGAAAAAACATTTGGAAAATTACCAATAGATGAAAATAAAAAAGAACAAGATAAAAAAATGGATATGTCTGAGTTATTGCAAAATAATCTTAGTGTATTTGAGAATATGGAGGAATATAAAATTCCAACATATCATTTTATAGGAATTGCATTCAATACATATATAATAATAGAAATGAATAAAGAGCTTTATATAATAGATCAGCATGCAGCACATGAGCGAATAATGTATGAAAAAGTAAAAAAGAATTATTATAGTGAAGAAATAAAAAATTCTCAAATGTTATTATTACCAGATGTAATAACATTAACACATAAAGAAATGGATATAGCAAAAGAGAATATACCAATGTTTGAAAAAGCAGGTTTTTGTTTAGAAGAATTTGGAGAAAATACAATAAAATTAACAGGAGTTCCAACAGTTTGTATAGATTTAGATACAAAAGAATTATTTCTAGAAACATTAGATGAAATAAACACAGTTGCAAGAACTGCAAAACAAGAAAAAGAAGAAAAATTTATAGCAACAGTAGCATGTAAAGCAGCGGTTAAAGCAAATATGGCTTTAACTGCGGAAGAGGTAGATTCTTTAATGCAAGAATTATTGCAATTACCAAATCCTTTTACATGTCCACATGGAAGGCCTACAGCAATAAAAATGACAAAATATGATATAGAAAGAAAATTTGCTAGAAAATAAGAAGTATAAGCAATGTTATCTTAAATGATAACATATAAGAAATAGGAAACCATATGAAACTTTTTAGTTACCTTGACTCAAAGTGAAAATAAATATTATATTTTATTTTCAAAAGAAAAATAGTTTGAAATAAATTTTTTCGTAACTGTGTGTGCCTCTAGAGTAAAGCAAGAAAGGAATGAAATTTATTATGTTTAATTTAATTATAATGGGAGTAGCAGTTTTACTATTTATAGTATCTGTAAAATTAACATGGAATAATCTATCATATGTAGAAAGTAAACAAAAAACAATAATGGTTGGAGTTTTAATTGGAATTACATATATAATTACAACTTTATTATTCAAAATATCAGTTCTTGGCTTAAATTTTGGAGAAAATCAAGATATTATGAGTAATTCTGAACAGACATTAATACTATTAGTAACACCAATGAATAGCTTATTTTTCATTCCATATATTTCATCTATATTAAATAAATGGAATAATAAAATTATTACAAAAGAACAAATAAAGAAAAGAGCAATAATTTTATCAATAATTATACTAATAGTCCTTTCAGTTGAAGGTGTTTATATTAGAAAAACTCAAAATGATACATATATAAAAGTTCAAGAACTATTGAAACAACAAGAAGAAAATGAAAAAACAGAAAACACTTTGCAAAACGAAGAGAAAAATACAACTAATACAGAAAATACTGTTCAAAGCGAAGAGAAAAACACAACTAATACAGAAAATACTGTTCAAAGCGAAGAGAAAAATACAACTAATACAGAAAATATTGTTCAAAATGAAGAACAAAATATAACCAATACAGAAAACTCTGTAGAATTTGAATAAAAAATTGAAAGGAGTAAGTAAGATATTCAGTAAAACTCAAAAACAAATATCTTACATAAAAAATGCTAAAACCAGAAATTATAGTAATCTGTGGACCTACAGCATCTGGAAAAACATCTTTGGGAATAGAACTTGCAAAAAAAATAAATGGAGAAATAATATCAGCAGATTCAATGCAAATATATAAAGAAATGAATATAGGAACAGCAAAACCTTCAAAAGAAGAGCAACAAAATATAGAACACTATTTATTAGATTTTAAATCACCAGATGAAAGATACAGTGTTGCAGATTTCAATAAAGATGCAAAAATTTGTATTGAGGAAATTTTAAATAAAGGAAAAAAGCCTATTATTGTGGGTGGAACAGGCTTATATATAGATAGTTTAATAAATGGTATAGCATATAAAGAAATTACATATGATGAAAAAGTAAGAAAAAAATTAGAAAAAGAAGCGGAAGAAAAAGGTTTAGAAGAACTTTATTTAAAAGCACTTGAAATTGACAAAGAAGCAACACAAAAAATAAGTAAAAACGATAAAAAAAGGATTTTAAGAATTTTAGAAATTTATTATCAAACAGGAAAAACTAAAACACAATTAGAAAAATTGTCTAAAGAACAGCCAAATCCTTATAATTTTAAAATGTATGCATTAAATTGGGATAGAAATATTTTATATGATAGAATAAACAAAAGAGTAGATATAATGATAAAAGAGGGATTAATAGAAGAAGTAAAACAATTAAAGGAAAAATATAATCATTTTCCAACTGCAATGCAAGGACTAGGATATAAAGAAGTTGTAGAATATCTTGAGGGAAAAATAGATAAGGAAGAAATGATAGAAAAAATAAAGAAAGAAACAAGACATTATGCTAAAAGACAATTAACATGGTTTAGAAGATATGAACAAATAACTTGGTTAGAAGGAAGTTGTGGGATACAAAATAATCTAACAATTATTTTGGAGGGAAAGAGTAATTGAAAGAAGTACAAGAGCAAAATATAGAAAAAAAAGTAGATGATAAAATTAAAACAACTAATATAAAAGGAAAAAAAATTTTAATTCTTTTTGTTTTATTAATTGTGGTAATTTATGTTCTATATGCAATATATCTTTTAATTAAGCAACCTACAAAATTATTTACAGTAGAAGAAGGTACATTATATGAAGAAGGAACAGAAGTTGGCTATATAATAAGAAGTGAACAAATAGTAAAAGGAAATAATTATAAAAACGGAATGGAACAAATAAAAGCAGAAAAAGAAAAAGCAGCAAAAGGAGAAGCTATATTCAGATATTATAGTAAAAATGAAGAAGAATTAAAGAAAAAAATTGCAGAATTAGATGTAAAAATACAAGAAGTCATGTCAAGTCAAACAGAAGCTTTTTCAACGCAAATAAATGTAAAACTTAAACAAATTGAGGATCAAATAGATCAAAAAATATTAGAACTAAATAAAATAACAGATACTGCAAAACTTACAGAATATAAAAAAGAAATAGATAGTTTAGTATTACAAAAAGCAAAAATCGCAGGAGACTTAAGTCCAAAAGGTTCATATTTAAAAGAATTAAATAACCAGAGAGCAGAATATGAAAAGCAATTAAATAGTGGAGCAGAATATGTACAAGCTCCAGCTAGTGGAATAGTATCATATAAAGTAGATGGACTAGAAGAAAAACTTACACCAGATGATTTTTCAGTACTAAGTAAAGAATTTTTAGAAGGTCTAAATTTAAAAACGGGAAAGATAGTTGCAACAAATAATGAGTATGGAAAAATAGTTGACAATTTTAGTTGCTATATTGCAACAATAACTACAGCTGAAGAAGCAAAAAAAGCAAAAGTAGATGACAATGTAAAAATTAGACTTGCAAATAATGTTGAAGTAGATGCCACTATTTCTTATATAAGTCAGGAAAACGAAAATGAAATGTTATTAGTTTTAAAAATAACAAAACAGATTGAAGAACTGATAGATTACAGAAAAATTACATTTGATTTAATTTGGTGGAAATATAGTGGACTAAAAGTTCCAAATCAAGCAATAGCAACAGAAGATGGACTTAATTATGTTGTTAGAAATAGAGCAGGATATTTAAACAAAATATTAGTAAAGATTGCAAAGCAAAATGATAAATATGCAATAGTAAAATCATATGATACAGATGAACTAAAAGAACTAGGATTTTCAGATAAAGAAATTTTATCATACAAGAAAATTTCAATTTATGACGAAATACTTTTAAACCCAGATTTACAAAAAGTAGAAGAATAAAATTTAATCTATAAAGAAATAAAACAAAAATAAAACATTACAAAAACATTACAAATATATTACAGAAATATTACAATTATATTACATTTATAAAAAGTATTGACAATAGAACAAAAAAGTTAGATACTATTAGCATGAATTACAAAGGAAACAGAAATTTTAGGAGGTTATATTTATGGCAGGAGCTTTAATGAACAAAGTATGGGATTTATTCGGAATGGATACTGCAGAACCAGAAGAAGAGGAAAACATATATGACTATGAAGATGAAGAAACAAACGAAGAAGAATCAAATAGAGGGCTATTTGGAAAAAAGAATAAAGTAGTAGCAATGCCACAAAATCAAGCTCAATCAATAAAAATGGTTATATCTCAACCAACAACATTTGAACAATCAGATGAAATTTGTTCTTTCTTAAAAGAAAAAAAATCTGTAATAGTAAATTTAGAATATGTAAATAAAGATGTAGCAAGAAGAATAGTAGATTTTATTAGTGGTGGAGTATATGCTTTAGACGGATATATTCAAAAAGTATCAAATTCAATATTTTTAGTAGCACCATCAAATTATGAAATTACAAATGAAATGGCAAGAGAAGAAATTAAAAGTAAATTATCAGTATCTTGGTTAAAAAATAATAATATAAATTAAAGTATACACAGTTTTATAGGAGGAAAAAATATGTTAACACCACTTGATATAGAAAATAAGAGATTTTCCAGAACAAGACTGAAAGAAGGATATAGTGTAGAAGAAGTAGACGATTTTTTAGATGAAGTTTCAGCAGATTACGCTAAGAATTACAAAGAGATAACTGAGTTAAGTAAAAAAATAGAAGATTTAAATGCTAGCCTAGAACATTATAAATCAATAGAAGCAACACTTCAAAACACATTATTAATGGCACAATCAACAGCAGAAGAAGTAAAAAATGTTGCAAAGCAAAAAGCAGATCAAATAATAGTTGATGCTAAAGCTAGTGGGCAAAGACAAGTTGATGAATTAAATAGAGAAATAATGTTAAAAACTAAAGCTTTAGATGATTTAAAAAAACAATTTGATATATATAAGGCAAAAATGGAATCTTTATTAATTTCACAACTAGAATTATTAAAAGAAGTAAATAAAAATGAAGATCAATAATGAATTATTATAATAATTCATTATTTTTTGTGCGTTACTAGTTAACGATTTAAAGATAAATACCAAAAATCAGAAAAAACAACCTAAAAAAACGTAATATGTTAAAAATATTACAAAAACATGTAGAAAAATATTACAAAAAAGGAGAAATATTACAGAACTGTTAAATCTATATTACATTTGTATTAATACTCTTGACTTTATTGAAAAAAAGATTAAAATATTAACATAGAGGAATTTAACTATGAGAATAATAAGTGGAAAATCAAAAGGAACAAAATTATATACCCTAGAAGGAAATACTACAAGACCAACACTAGACAGAGTAAAAGAATCTATTTTTAATATAATACAAAATAGAATACAAGAAAGTATCTTTTTAGATTTATTTTCTGGAAGTGGAGCAATTGGATTAGAAGCAATAAGTAGAGGAGCTAAAAAAGCAATTCTTTGTGATTTATCTAAACAAGCAATAAATATAATACAGAAAAATATAGATAAAACACATTCAAGTAATCAAGTAGAATTATATAATATAGATTTTAAAATATTATTAAATACAAAAATAAAAGAGAAAATAGATATTATATATTTAGATCCACCATACAAAAGTAATTTTATCCAAGAAGCTGTACAAATAATAATTGAGAAAGATCTTTTAAAAGATAATGGGATTATAATAATTGAAACAGAAGATGAAAATAGGATAATTGATAACTTAAAAAATGAAAGAATTCAAATAGTTGATAAACGAAAGTATGGAAGAGCACATGTTATATTTTATCAAAAGAACAATATAGAAGAGTATAGAGGAGGATAACAATGGAGATATTTACAATAATAGAAACAATGGAAGATGTATTAGAAAAGAGCAAAAACTTACTTTTTTCTAATAAAGTAGTAGTAGATAAAGAAGAATTACTTGATTTAATAAAAGAAATGAGACTAAAACTTCCTGATGAATTGAAACAAGCAAAATGGGTAAAAGAAGAAAGACAAAGAATATTAGTTGAAGCTCAAAAAGAAGCAGACGGAATTGTAAAAGAAGCAGAAAATAGAATAATTGCTATGATAGATGAACACGAAATAACAAGAAAAGCTTATGAGCAAAAAGCAGAAATAATAGAAACTGCAAACGAAATGTCAAGAGAAATTTCAAAAGGAACAAAAGATTATGCTGATAATTTACTTGGAAATACAGAAACAGTATTACAAGAAACATTAGGAAAATTAGAAGAAAATATAGGAGAAGCATTAAAACTAATGGAAATATCTCTAGAAGACGCAATTAAAATTATACAAAATAGTAGAAAAGAATTAAAATAAGGAAAAGAAAAAAGTTAGAATAGGGGAAGTAGAAATTATACTTTTTTTCCTTGTTCTAACTTTTAGTTACTTTATAGAAAGGATGAAGAAAAAGTGGCAAAAGCTAAAAGAAAAATAAGCAAACGAAAGAAAAAAACAGCTTCTAAAGTAGATGTTGCTGTAGTAGTATTAATATTTTTTAGTATTCTTTTAGCAGTATTAATTTATACAAAATCAGGATTTATAGGGGTAAAACTAAATGAAATATTAGGAGGAATGTTAGGGATAGTACAATATGCTCTCCCAATTGGTATTTTTGTAATTGCATTAAAAATAGCATGTATAGATAAAGAAGAAGTGGCAATAAAATTATTACAATATGGTATATTATTACTTAGTTTATCTATTGTATTTAGTATTTTTCAAATATCAAAAGGAGACCTACAATCTTCAAAAGAACTATCAGAAGTTTTAAAAGATGCATATTATTTAGGCTCACAAGGAGAAGGAGGAGGAGCACTTCGGAGCACTTGCTGCAATACCACTTGCAAAACTTTTAGGGGATATAGGTGCAGTTATATTATGTTTAGGAATAGCAATTACACTACTAGTATTTACATTTGGAATAAATATGTCAGATATAATACAAAGAATTGCTGAAAAATTAGAAGAAAATAGACAAGTAAGAGAAGAGCAAAAAGAGCAAAGAAGAAGAGAAAGATTTGAAGAAATAGAAGAAGATATAGAACAAGAAAATCATGTAAAAGAGAAAATAAAAAATACTAAAAAAATAAAACAAGAAAAAAATGAACCAGAAATGGAAAATCAAATAAAAATTAATTTTGGTGGAAGAATTGTGGATACAGAAGAACTAAAAGAACAAAAAAAATATAAGCATAAAGCAGATGATATAGTTCCACTTGGAATGCAAAATAAAAAAGAAGAAATGACACCAGATGTAATAGAAAATAATTTATTTAAAAAAGAAGAAGAACAAAAACAAGAAAAAACAAAAGAAGTATTACAATTAGAACATGCTGTAATAGTAGAAGATGAACATTATGAATATCCACCAATAGAACTATTGGGAAAATCAGGGAAAAAAGCATTAAAAGGCGGAGCAAAGCTATTGACAGATACAGCAACAAAACTTCAAAAAACATTATATAGTTTTGGAGTTTCTGCAAAAGTAGAAAATGTGTCTGTAGGACCTGCAATAACAAGATATGAATTAAGACCAGCAGAAGGAGTAAGAGTTAGTAAAATTGCAAATTTAGCAGATGATATAGCATTAAATTTAGCAGCAGAAACAATAAGAATAGAAGCTCCTATACCAGGAAAACAAGCTGTAGGAATAGAAGTACCAAACAAAGAAAAAGAAGCAGTACATTTAAGAGAAGTATTAGAAAGTCCTGAATTTCAAGAAAATGATTCTAAACTAACAGTTGCTTTAGGAAAAGATGTTGCAGGAAATACTCAACTTGCAGATATTGCAAAAATGCCACATGTATTAATTGCAGGATCTACAGGTTCAGGAAAAAGTGTATGTATAAATACAATAATAACAAGTATAATCTTTCATGCAAAACCAAGTGAAGTAAAACTTGTAATGGTAGATCCAAAAGTAGTTGAACTTTCAGTATATAACGGAATACCACATTTATTAATACCAGTTGTTACAGATCCTAAGAAAGCAGCAGGAGCACTTGCATGGGCTGTACAGGAAATGGATGATAGATACAACAAATTTGCACAAAAAGGTGTAAGAGATTTAAAAGGATATAATCATGCTATAGAAAAAGAAGAAGGAGTTGGAAAACTTCCACAAATAGTAATAATTGTAGATGAGCTTGCAGATTTAATGATGGTTGCAGCAAAAGATGTAGAAGAAGCAATATGTCGTTTAGCACAAAAAGCAAGAGCTGCTGGAATGCACTTAGTAATTGCGACACAAAGGCCTTCAGTAGATGTAATAACAGGTTTAATAAAAGCAAATGTACCTTCAAGAATAGCATTTGCAGTATCATCACAAGTAGATTCACGAACAATTTTAGATTCTGTTGGAGCAGAGAAGCTTTTAGGAAAAGGAGATATGTTATATTTTCCTTCAGGAGCTCCAAAACCAATAAGAGTTCAAGGTGCTTTTGTATCAGATGAAGAAGTAGAAAAAGTAGTAGACTTTATTAAATCAAATGGTACAGCAACATATAGTGAAGATATTTTAGAAAGTATAGAAAAAAATAACAAAACAGATAAAGAATTAAAAGAAGAAAGTCAAGAAGAAGAAACAGATCCATTTTTAATGGAAGCAATTGAAACAGTTGTAGAAACACGGACAAGCATCTACATCATTTATACAAAGAAAATTTAAAGTAGGTTATGCCAGAGCTGGAAGAATAATAGATCAAATGGAAGAAAGAGGAGTAATATCAGGCTATCAAGGAAGTAAGCCAAGAGAAGTATTAATGACTAAAGAAAGATTAGAAGAATTAAAAATGGGAAAACAAGAAGTAATAGAAGAATAAAGTAGTTTAACCTTGTTGTATATGAATTTTTAAACTTATTTTTCGCCGATAACTTGCAAGTAAAAAGTCAATTATAATATTTATCTTAACTTTAAAAGAACCTGAAAAATTTAATAGTGTTTCCTACACAATAAAAAAGAGAGGAGAACAAAATTGCAAAATAAAAAAGAAAAACTTATAGAAAAAATAGTAAAGAAAAATTATAACAATGAACTAGAAGAAATTCTAGAAAACAAAGAGTTTGAAGAAAACGTAAAAAATCTTCTCTTAAACTTATTTTATAAAATAGAAGCAGCATATAAAGATGTAGAAACAGTAAAACGTGATGTAAAAACAAAAGAAGAATACATACAATCAATAATAGAAATAATAAAAAATAACTGTGATAATATAAAAATAGTAAGAAGCAATTCAGAAGAAGCAAAAATATTAGGAAAAAAAACATTCTTAGTACAAAAAGATAAAAAGCAAATAATATCATATCCAATAGAAAGAAAAGTATTGTATGCAATTGCAAAAATAGAAAAAAATGACACAATAATAAAAAATAAATACTTTCTAATTCACAAAACATTATCAGACCTAATAAATGTTGGAAACAATATTTCAATGGTAGAACCATTAAGAGATTTTAATGGGTTTTCTTGGACAACAATACCAAAAGAAATAGAAAGTATAGAACATAATATAATATATCAAAATTTAAGAATGTTAGTAGGTAATGAATTTTTAAACAATTGGATACAAAATAAAGAATTCATAATAGATTATATGGAATTATTCAAAAATGAATTAGACAAAAACTTTGGAAAAAGAAGAGAAAAAGAAATTATAAAAATTATAAATAAAATATCTATTTTGTTATATATAAAATTTGAACCAGAGATGCAAAATGGTTTGAAAGAGGCTAAAAAAGATTTAGAAGAAAAGCTAGAGAAAATGCAAGATAGAGAAAAATTTATAGAATATATTACAGAAGAAAAGAGAAATAAAACAGAAGAAATAAGAAAAATAGATACAACAATAAACAATAAAGAATTACTAAAAAAAGAATATTTAAAAAGAAATGAAACATTACCACTAGAAAAAAAGATATTTAGTATAAGAATTTTATCAGAAATAATGATAAGAGAAAGAGAAAAAATATTTGAAAATATAGACGAATTAAATAAAATATTAAATCCTCAAAATTTCATAATGTATAAACAAGAAATAGAAGAAAAAATTGATTACTTAAAATTATTAGATATAGAAAATAAACAAGAAGAAATAGAAAAATTAATAATTAAAATACAAAAACTATTTTTAATTTGTTTTACTCAAAAAATAATTAAAGCAGAAACAAAAAATGAAATAATAGAACTAATATATAGTTTTAGATATTATGTATTACTTCCATTAACAATAGACAAAAAAGTGATAGAAGAAAAAAGTTTAAATGTAAAAATACAAAAAGTAATAAAAATGTTAATTGACAAAGCTCATGAATATAAAGTTATAAATATACTATCAAATAATCAGGAAATAAATTTTCAAATTCTAAAAAATTTATTTACAGTAAGGATAATAAAATTAGAAGATATAATATTAAAAATAACAAAAGAAAAAGAAAAAATATATGTTCAATTTTTTGATGAAAATATCTTTGAAGAAAAAATAGAAATAAAATTACCAGAAAATGTAGAAAAGGGAGATTTAGAAATTAAATTTAATAAAAAAATGAAACTTTTTAATTAAAATAAAAACAGAAAGGATTACTTAGTTTGAAAGAAATTGATTCATAACTATGTGTGCCTTTGATAAAAGCCAGAAAGGAATGAATTTTATTATGAAAATTACTTTTTTAGGAGCAACCAAAACAGTTACAGGATCAAACTTTTTAGTAGAAGGAGCTGGAAAAAAATTTCTTGTTGATTGTGGAATGTGGCAAGGGAAAGCAGAATTAGAAATGGAAAATAGTCAAGAGTTTGAATTTGATCCAAAAGAAATTGATTTTGTATTATTAACACATGCACATATAGATCATTCAGGACGTATTCCAAAACTATATAAAGAAGGATTTAGAAATAAAATATATGCACATAAAGCAACATGTGATCTTTGTGCACTTATGCTTCCAGATAGTGGGCATATACAAGAAATGGAAGCAAAATGGAAAAACAAAAAAAGAATAAGAAAAGGAGAAGAACCTCAAGATCCAATATACACAGCAGAAGAAGCAGCAAGATGTTTAGAAGTTTTTCAAGAAGTAAAATATGATGAAATAGTAGAAATAACACCAGAAATTCATGTACGTTTTAATGATGCAGGACATATGTTAGGATCTAGTATTATAGAATTATGGGTTAAAGAAGATGATAAAGAAATAAAAACAGTTTTTACAGGAGACATAGGTAACAACGACATACCACTTTTAAGTTCTCCAACAATGATAGAAAGTACAGACTATTTAGTAATGGAATCAACATATGGAAGTAGACTTCATATAAAAAACGATCAAAAAGCAGAAATATTCTTAGATGTAGTTTCAGAAACACTAGATAATGGAGGAACTGTTGTAATACCCTCTTTTGCAGTAGGAAGAACTCAAGAAATATTGTATGAGCTAGACAAACTAAAAGAAGTAAAAGATGATGAAGAATTTAAAAGAAAATATAGAACATTAATGAAAGCACCTGTATATGTAGATAGTCCACTTGCAATTTCTGCAACAGAAGTATTTAAAGAAAATACAGACCTATTTGATGAAGAAACACAACAAGAAATTAGAAGAGGGGACAATCCTCTAGAGTTTCCAGGATTAAAATTTACGAGAACATCAGATGAATCAAAGGCTTTAAATGAAGATACTACACCAAGTATAATAATATCAGCTAGTGGAATGTGTGAAGTAGGAAGAATAAAACATCACTTAAAACATAATATTTGGAATCCAAAAAGTACAATTTTATTTGTTGGATATCAAGCACCAGGAACATTAGGATATTCGATTGTAAACGGAGCAAAAAAAGTTAAGATATTTGGAGAAGAATTTGCAGTGAATGCAAGAATAGAATATATTGAAGGATATTCAGGGCATGCAGATCAAGAATGGCTAATGAATTTTATATATTCATTTATAACAAAACCAAAACATATATTTTTAGTTCATGGAGAAGAAGAAGCACAAGAAGTATTAAAAGAAAAAATAGAAACAGATTGCAATATACCTGTAATAATACCAAATTTTGGCGAAACTTATGAAATAAATGATGAATTACCATTAATAAATAAATTAGAAAGAAAAATACCTGTAACTTTAAAATCAGAAGTATTAAAAAGACTTGAAAAATTAAAAGAAGAAATAAGAGATATGGATACTTTTGTTAGAGAAGATATGGAAAGTAAAGAATTAAAAGATGAAGATGTATTTAGGATTAATGAAAAAATAAAGAATTTAGAAAAACATATATTAAATGTAATTGAAGGTTAAATAGAACGAATTTTGCCTTTAGGAGCATAAATAAAGGTTGAGAAAAATAAATATTTGCCTTTTGGAAAGGAATGATATTAAAAATGGATAAATATTATAATGAAGCAATAATAGGTAACAAAAATATGCTTGCAACATTTACCAGTAAAGGAGAAATGCAAAGATTATATTATCCAAGTAAAGATAATAGACAATATATAGATTTCTTTAGAACTGGCGTAAGTGTTAATGGTTCAGATTTAATATATTTACATGATGATATAAATAATGTTTATAAACAATATTATGATACAGATACAAATATTTTAAATACTGAAATAACAAATACTTATTTTAATTTAAAAATGCTACAAACTGACTTTTGCTCAATAAAAGAAAACATATTAATAAAAAGATATCTTTTTGTAAATGAAGGAAAAATAGACTTAAATGTTAGGTTTTTTATACATTCAGGAATACTTCCAGAAGCAAATAATTTAAATCGGTACTAGAATAATAGACGGAGGAATGCAACAATATAACCATGATTATGTTTTATCAATATTTTCAAAAGATAAACAATTATTATCACATCAACTACATGGAAGTTTTGATACAATTAAAAGAGCTGAAATATGGGATAAAGACTATATAGGAATGACTAACGAATCTAGTATTTGTTATGATTTAGGAACAATTCCGGTTCAAGAAAAGAAAAGTATAGAAATATGTATAATAATTCAAGATAATAAAAATATATCAGAATTAGAAGAAGAAGTAGAAAGGATAAAAAAGAAAGATTTAGAAAAAGAGTATACAGGTGCAAAATCATATTGGAGAAAATATTTAAAAGCTCATAATGGATTAAATATAAAAGAGTCTGAAAATAGTTATGAAGAAAGAATAGTGGATATATATAAAAGAAGTATATTATTATTTCCATTACTTACAAATCCAGAAACAGGAGGAATTATTGCATCTCCAGAAGTAGACGAAAATTTAACTAAATGTGGAAGATATGCATATTGTTGGACAAGAGATGCTGTATTTATTACCAAAGCTTTAGACATATTAAAAATGGATAAAGAAACAGAAAAATTCTATAAAATATTCTGTAAAAAAACACAAAGTAAAAATGGTATGTGGGAACAACGATTTTTTACAGACGGCAAATTAGCACCATGTTGGGGATATCAAATAGATGAAACTGCAAGTGTTGTTTATGGAGTATATTCACACTATCTTTATACAAAAAATGAGAAATTTCTAAAAGAAACATTGCAAATGTGTGAAAGAGCAATAGAATTCTTAAAAAGATATATAAAAGATATAATTGAAAAAACAAACAAATATCACGTAAGCTATGATTTATGGGAAATGTGTGAAGGTATTCATTTTTATTCTCTAGCGATTATCTATTCAGCTTTTGAGTGTATGAAAAATATTTATAAAGTATTAGGAAAAAATATTTCGGATTTTGAAAATAATAGATTAAAAGAAGAAAAAGTTTCAAAAGTAGAAAAAGAACTAGAAGAATTACAGGTAGAAATAAAAAAATATATAGAAGAAAATTTAGTAGACAAAGAAAAATTAACATACTTGAGAAATAATCAAGATCAAAAAATGGACATTAGTATGTTAGGTGCTGTAGTTCCATTTGGATTATTTAAACCTAAAGAAAAGAAGATTGAAAATACCGTAGAAAGAATTAATTTAAGTTTAAGAACATACACAGGAGGCTACCAAAGATTTGAACAAGATCATTACATGAATGGAAATCCTTGGCCTATTGCAAATTTATGGATGACTCTTTATTATTTAGAAGCAGGAGAAAAAAAGAAAGCAAAAGAGACTTTTGATTTTGTTGTAAAAACAGCTGGAAGACATAGCTTATTAGGAGAACAAATAGATAATGGAATTTTAAAACCTAATTGGGTTTTAGGTTTGGGGTGGTCTCATGCAATGTTTATTATAGTATTAGAAAAATTATATTTACAATAATTTTTTGTAAAATTAAAAAAAATATTGAAAAAATGTTAATAAAATAATATAATAAGAAAAAATAATTTTCGTGGAAATTAATAAAGTATAAAATGCATTTTGTAATACAAAAGAAAGGAGAGTTATGATATATTAAATATATCATACAAAGAAAAAATGGAAGAAAAAAAAGTAAAAAAAGAAAAAAAACAAATTGTAGTAAATTTTTGGGCATTTTTATTTCTAATTGGATCACTTACTGTACTAGTATTTGTGTTAATATGGGCACTTATAGCTCTAATGTAATTAAAAGATACAAAAGATGTAAATTTGCATAAAATTTAGGAGGAAATAATGCAAAGAACAAAACTAAAAGATAGAATACTTCCAACATATACAAAAGGAGAAGAAATATTTAACATGACATCACATATTGTTGGAGGAGCACTTGGAATTGTTGCAACTGTATTATGTGTTGTATTTGCAGCAATACATAATAATGGTTATGGAGTAATTAGTGGTGCTATTTATGGAGTAACGATGATTATACTTTATACTATGTCTAGCATATATCATGGGTTACGACCTAATAAATTTTCAAAAAAAGTATTTCAGGTATTAGATCATTGTTCAATATTTTTATTAATAGCAGGTTCATATACTCCATTTGCATTATGCACATTTAGAGAATATAATCCTATAATAGGTTGGACAATATTTAGTATAATTTGGACAATGGCAATTATAGGAATAATATTTAATTCAATAGATATAAAAAAATACAAAACATTTTCAATGATATGTTACATTGCAATGGGTTGGTGCATAATTTTTACAGCAAATTTATTGCCAAAGCTATTAGGAACAGCTGATCTTATACTACTTGTTAGTGGTGGAATTGCATATACTATTGGTGCAATTTTATATGGAGTTGGGAAAAAGAAAAAATATATGCATTCAATATTTCATATGTTCATTTTGTTGGGAAGTATTTTACAATTTTTTTGCATATTACTATATGTTATGTAATATAAATATATTATATTAGAAACAAAAAAAATATATTGCTGAATTATAAAAAATATAAAATTTTCGCTTTGAATTTAAGAAATTAAATTCAAGGCAATTTTTATGGCTTTTATCTATAATTTAAGAATATAATTGATACTACTTATACCTTAAAAATGAAAAGTTAAAGAAAAATATTTACAAAAGAGTAAGAATAACATATACTTATAAATATATATAAAAGAAAAATTAAAAAAATATACAGTAATAGTTATACAATATAAGACATATATCTAAAAAATAAAAGAAAGGACAATGAAACCTAAAGTTTCATTTATTAGGAAATATGAAAAATAAAAAGCAAAACAAATTAGAGTGGAGAAGATTAGATAACTCTGCAAAAATATTTCCAATTTCATCTGGAAAAAAATACAGTACAGTATTTAGATTATCAGCAATACTAAAAGAGCAAGTAGATCCTAAAATACTAACAAAAGCTGTAAAACAAGCACTAGAAATATATCCATATTTTAAAGTCAGAATGAAAATGGGATTTTTTTGGTATTACTTAGAATATAATCCAAAAGAACCTATAATAGAAATAGAAAAAGACTATCCTTGTAAATATATAAATCCAAAAACCAATAACAATTATTTATTCAAAGTAACATACTTTGAAAGAAAAATAAATATAGATATATATCACTCATTAACAGACGGAAACAGTGGAACTATATTTTTTAAAGAAATAATATATAGTTATTTAGAATTAAAGCATGAGAAAGAACTAAAAGAAGAAAAAAGGACTCCAAGAAAAATAGAATATGATGACGAAGATAGTTATATAAAAAATTACGATAAAAAGGCAAAATCAAATGCATCAGGAAAAAAAGCATATATAATAAAAGGAAAGAAAATGGGGTTGGGAATAATTGCAGCAACTCATGAAATAATACCAATTAAACAATTAAAAGAAATATGTAAGCAAAAAAATGTAACAATTACACAATATTTAACAGCAGTATTAATATATTCAATAAATAAACAGGATACAAATCTAAAAACAGGGAAGAAAGAAAAACCAATAAAAGTATGTATACCAGTAAACTTAAAAAAATATTTTCCTTCAAAAACAATGTCAAACTTTTTTTCATATATAACTGTTGAAGCATATATTAAAAAAGATAATTTAAAAACATTTGATGAGATATTAAACTTTGTAAAAAAAGATTTTGAAAAAAGATTAACACCAGAAGAAATAAATAAAACAATGTCAACAAATGTAAAACTTGGAACAAATATATTTATAAAAGCAATACCTTTGATATTAAAAAACACATTAGTAAGATTAAGTTATATAGAAATAAGAAAATATACTACAACAACATTTTCAAATATTGGCAGAATGGGTATTATAGGTAAATACAAAGACTACATAGAATCTTTTTGGATGTTAATAGCTCCAGAACCTGTAGAGAAAATAAAATGTTCAGCTTGTTCTTTTGAAGATAATATAGTATTTACATTTACATCAATAATGCAAAATGCAAAAATAGAAAGAACTTTCTATGAATTTTTAAAAGGACAGGGTATTAATGTAAAAATAGAAAGCAATGGTGTTTTAAATGTTATATCCTAAAAAAATAAATGCAAAAAAAAGTAATAGAATAATAAAAATATTCGTAATTATCTCCATATTAGTGGCAATATTATTAAAAACAATAAATATAATAACAAGTCCAAAAATTCCTTGGGCAAACTATGCAATATGTGGAATTATATATGTTTGGGTAATATTATTATATTCCATAAAAAAGAATATAAATATTGCAGGACATGTGTTATTACAAACAATAACAATTTCAATATTAAGTATTTTAATAGACTACAATATAGGATTTAAAGGGTGGTCTATAAATATTGCAATACCAATAACAATAATAATATCAAACATAGCAATGCTTGTGCTTACAATAGTAAGTTATAGAAAATATATAAAATATGCAATATATCAACTAATAATAGTATTATTTAGTATGATACCAATAATATTTATATATGAAAAAATATCACAAAATATAGTACTAAGTTTTGTTGCAAGTGGAATATCTATTTTAAATTTAACTATTAGCTTAAGTCTAAGTTTTAAAGACATAAAAGAAGAAATTATTAGAAAATTTCATATGTAGAATTAAATGGAGTTGATAAAATGAAGATAGGTTTAGCATTATCAGGTGGAGGAGTAAGAGCCGCAGCACATATAGGAGTTTTAAAAGCATTTGAAGAAAATGGAATAAAAGTAGATATGATAGGTGGAACAAGTGCTGGAAGTATTGTTGCAGCATTATATGCAATGGGATATACTCCTAAAGAAATGTTATATTTGTTTAAAAAATTCGCTAAAGAAATGATAAGAGTTACACCGAAATATCAAAAACCAGACGGAAAAAAAGTTCTTAGCATACATGTAGGAGGTATTTTATCAGGTGAAAATATTTCAAAAATAGTTGATAAAATAGCATTAGAGAAAAATGTATATAATATGGAAGATATAAAAATGCCATTAGTAATAGTAGCAACAGATATAGATGAAGGGGAAAAATATGTTTTTACAAATTTTAAAAAAGAAGAAAAATATTATATAAAAGGATCAAAAATAGGTATTGCAACAAGGGCTAGTAGTTCATATCCTGGTGTATATGCACCTTGTATTTATAAAGGACACAAATTTGTTGACGGAGGAGTTCTTGATAATATACCAACAGAAGAAGTAAGAAAATTAGGAGCAGATAAAGTAATTTCAGTAAAATTCAAATTAAATAAAAAAGGAAAAGTAGAAGGACTTGCAAATGTTTCTTTAAAATCAGTAGACATGATTTTTGATAAAAGAGCAAAAGATGAAGTGCAAAAAGCAGATATAGTAATTGATATAGATACAAATAATGTATCCATTTTCAATATAAAAAAAATAGAAGAATGTTATAACTATGGATATGAACAAACTATTTTGCAAATAAATCAAATAAGAGAACAAATTAATAAAAATACTTGATAAATTTATTTTACTAAAAGACAAAGAACATATAAAAAAATTGCCAAATATTTAAATACAATACTATATTAAATATTGTATAGTATAGGAAATAGAGTACCAAGAAATTTAATTGAAAAGGAAGAAAATAAATGAAAAACATAAAAGATTATACAATAGAAGAATTAAAACAAGAAATGATACAAATAGGAGAAAAGCCGTTCAGAGCAGAACAAATTTATTCATGGCTATATAAAGAAAAGGTAAAAGATTTTAATGAAATGACAAATTTATCACTTGAATTAAGAGAAAAATTAAAAGAAAATTATAATATTTGTAATTTTAAAATAATAAAAAAGCAAGAATCAAAAGACGGAACAAAAAAATATTTATTTGATGTTTTAGACTCAAATGCAATAGAAACAGTATTAATGTCATATCATCATGGATACAGTCTTTGTGTTTCATCTCAAATTGGATGTAAAATGGGATGTAAATTTTGTGCATCAACAGGAATTAACTTTATAAGAAACTTAAGTAGTGGAGAAATTGTAGAACAATTAATAGCAGTAGAACAAGACGAAAATATTAAAATATCAAATATTGTATTTATGGGAATAGGAGAGCCATTAGATAATTATGAAAATGTAATAAAAGCAATAAGGATAATAAATAATCCAAAAGGATTAAATATAGGAGCAAGACATATTAGTATTTCAACAAGTGGATTAGTTCCAAAAATAGATAAACTTGCAAATGAAAATATTCCATGTACACTTTCAATCTCATTACATGCTACAACAAATGAAAAAAGAAGTAGTATGATGCCAATAAATAATACTTATCCAATTGAAGAATTAATAAATTCTTGTAAAGAATATATAAAGAAAACTAACAGAAGAATATCTTTTGAATATGCATTAGCAAAAGATAGTAATGATAATTTAGAAGATGCAAAAAGACTAGCAAAATTATTAAAGGGTATGTTATGTCATGTAAACTTAATACCAATAAATCCAATAGAAAAAGGGATATATACCAAAAGTACAAATGAAAATATTATAAAATTTAGAGATTATTTAAATGAAAAAGGTATAGTGGCAACAATTAGAAGAGAACTCGGTTCAGACATAGATGCTGCTTGTGGACAATTAAGAAGAAAAAATTTAGATAGGAGAAAAAAATGTTGTTAAAAGATATAATTCCAATTACTAATAACATAAAAGTATATGCCTTTGTTGGACCGTCAGGAACAGGAAAAAGCTATAGAGCTCAAATGGTAGCAAGTGAAAGAGATATTAATTTTATAATAGATGACGGACTTCTTATAATGGGAAATGAAGTTATTGCAGGTAAATCTGCAAAAAAAGCTCCAACAAAAATAGAAACAGTAAAAAAAGCTTTATTTTATAGAGAAGAAGAAAAAAATGAAATAATAAATGCAATAAAACAATATAGGCCAAAAAGTATTCTAATACTTGGAACTTCTGACGGAATGGTAGAAAAAATTGCAGAAAATTTGAAACTTCCTAAAATTTCAGAAACAATATATATAAATCAAGTAGCAACAGAAAAAGAAATGCAAACAGCAAAAAGAATTAGAGTAACACAAGGAAAGCATGTAATTCCAGTTCCTACTTTTGAAATAAAAAAAGACTTTTCTGGATATTTACTAGATCCACTTCAAATATTTAAATCAAAAGGAAAAGGTCAAAAGCCATATATATCAGAAAAATCAATAATTAGACCTACATTTAGTTATTTGGGGAAATTTACAATTTCAGATACTGTTTTTAGACAGATTTTAGAATATCTGTCTACAAAAATACAATCTATACATAAAGTGCTAAAAGTAAGAGTTCAGAATTTTGAAGAAGGACCTAAAATATATGTTGAAGTAAGTGTTGTATATGGATATAATGTTGTAGAAGGATTAAAAGAATTTAAAACCAAAGCAATAAAAGAGATAGAAAAATTAACTTCAATGAATGTTATATCATTAGAAATAGTTGCAAAAAGTGTATATATAAAGGAACAAAAGAGATAAGAATAAAAATTTTTAAAGGAGGAAGAAAAAATGTCATTTATTGTTGCAATAGATGGACCTGCAGGAGCTGGGAAAGGTACAATTACAAAATTAGTAGGTAAAAAATTAAATTTAGTTAATATAGATACAGGAATTACATATAGATGTTTAACTTTAGCAGTAATTGAAAAGGGATATTCTGTAGACGAAAAAGAAAAGATAGTAAAATTGTTAGATGAAATAAAAATTCAAATAAAAAGAAATAATGGAGAAGAGAAAGTTTTTTTAAATAATGTAGATGTAACTAAAGAAATAAGAATGCAAAAAGTTAATGAATTTGTATCTCAAGTATCAGTTATTCCCGAAGTTAGATATAAAATGGCCGAATTTCAAAGAAAAATGGCAGTTGGAAAAAATGTAATAATGGAAGGAAGAGATATAGGAACAAATGTATTTCCTAATGCAAATATAAAAATATATTTAGATGCTACACCAGAAGAAAGAGCAAAAAGAAGAATGTTGCAAAATGAAGAAAAGGGCATAAAAACTTCATATGATGAAATTTTAGAAAATATTATATTTAGAGATAATACAGATAAAACAAGAAAAGTATCTCCTTTAAAAATGGCAGAAGATGCAATATATATAGACTCAACAAATATGTCTATAGAACAAGTAGTGGAAAAAATTATTAAAATAATAGAAGATGTAAAACTAGCAAATAGTTCAAAAAAATTTGATAAACCTGGAGATTCTTGGTGGAAAAAAACACAAAGAAGGGTAATATGGTTTTTATTTAGGAATTTTTATAAAATAGTATATAGAATAGAAGTAAATGGAGAGGAAAATATACCAAAAGAAGGTGCTTTTATAATTTGTGGAAATCATGTAGACTTTGTAAAAGTACCAGTTATAGTATTATTTTGTCCTAGAAAAGTTAATTTTATTGCAAAAGCAGAATTATTTAAAAATCCTATTTTAAATTGGCTAGGAAATCTGTTTGATGTAATATCTGTAAAAAGAGGAAAGCAAGATGTAGATTCTATGAAACGTTCTTTAAAAGTTCTGGCAAATAATGAAGGATTAGGATTATTTCCAGAAGGAACAAGACATGGTTTAGAAAAAGGTGTTAAAGTGAAGAATGGGGCAGCATTTATGGCATTAAGAACAGGTAAAAAAATAGTACCAGTAGGAGTTAAAGTAGGAAGAAACAAGATAGTTATAAACTATGGAAAGCCATTAGATTATAGTGAATACAAAAGTAAAAATCCTGAAAAAGAAGTATTAGAAAAAGTAACAACAGAAATGATGAATAATATTGTTGAGTTGACAAAAATATAAAAAAGCTATATAATATATACGCTTGTCAAGAGAAAAATTTACATAATTAATTTATAGCAAGAGGAAGTAAAGGTTAAAAAAATTATATTTTTTCTAACCATAGTTTATGTTCGTAGAAAGGAAGGATATTAAAAATGAACAACCAAGAAATAAGAAACATAGCAATAATTGCACACGTAGATCATGGAAAAACAACTTTGGTAGATGCGCTTTTAAAACAGAGTCATGTATTTAGAGAAAATGAACAAGTAGCAGAAAGAGTAATGGACTCAAATGACCTTGAAAAAGAAAGAGGAATAACAATATTATCAAAAAATACATCTGTAATGTATAAAAACATAAAAATAAATATAGTAGATACACCTGGACATGCTGATTTTGGTGGAGAAGTTGAAAGAGTTTTAAAAACTGTAGACGGAGTTTTATTATTAGTAGATGCATTTGAAGGTGCAATGCCACAAACAAAAGAAGTTCTAAAAAAATCTTTAGCATTAAACTTAAAACCAATTGTAGTAATAAACAAAATAGACAGACCAGGAGCACAACCTTTAAAAGTAGTAGATCAAATAATTGAACTATTTATAGAACTAGATGCAACAGATGAACAACTAGACTTTCCAGTAGTATTTGCTTCAGCAAAAAACGGAATTGCTAAAATGAATTTAGAAGATGAAACAACAGATTTAAGTTGTTTATTTGAAACAATAGTAAATACAATAAAAGCACCAAATTGTAATCAAGACGGATATGCTCAATTACTTGTTTCAAACATAGATTATGACGATTATGTTGGAAGAATTGCTGTTGGAAGAGTAGAAAGAGGAAAATTTAAAGTTGGAATGCCTGTATCTATATGTGGAAAAGAAGATAAAATAACACAGGGAAGAATTGCAAAATTATATACACATATTGGATTAAAAAGAGAAGAAGTTGAAGAAGTTGTAGCAGGAGATATTATTGCACTATCTGGAATATCAAATATAAACATAGGAGACACAATATGTGATTTTGAACATCCTGAAAAAATACCATTTGTTGATATTGATGAACCAACAGTATCAATGACATTTAGTGTAAATAATGGACCTTTTGCAGGAAAAGAAGGTCAATTCATAACATCAAGACATATTAGAGATAGACTATTTAAAGAATTAGAAAGAAATGTAAGCTTAAGAGTAAAAGAAACAGACTCTCCAGATTCTTTTGAAGTATCAGGAAGAGGAGAATTACATTTATCTGTTTTAATAGAAACAATGAGAAGAGAAGGATTTGAACTATTAGTATCTCGTCCAAAAGTTATTTTCAAAGAAATAGACGGCGTAAAATGCGAACCAATAGAAAGATTAGTAGTAAATGTGCCAGATGACTGTATAGGAAATGTAATTGAAAAATTAGGAAAAAGAAAAGCAGAAATGGTAAATATGGAACCAGCAGAAAGTGGACACACAAAGGTAGAGTTCAAAATTCCAGCAAGAGGTTTAATTGGATATAGAACAGAATTCTTAACAGATACAAAGGGAGAAGGAACTATGAATCACATATTTGATTCATATGAACCATATAAAGGAGATGTTGTATCAAGAGTAAGAGGTACAATAGTAGCTTTTGAAAATGGAAAATCTGTTACATATGGATTATACAATGCACAAGACAAAGGAGACCTATTTATAGGACCTGGTGTAGATGTATATGAAGGGATGATAGTAGGTTTAAACTCAAGAAGTGAAGATTTAAGTATAAATGTTTGTAAAGAAAAACATTTAACTAATACAAGAGCTTCAGGTTCTGATGAAGCTTTAAGGCTAGTTCCACCTATACAGATGTCTTTAGAAAAAGCAATTGAGTTTATACAAGATGATGAATTAGTTGAGGTTACACCAAAGTCAATTCGTTTAAGAAAGAAAATTTTAGATAGTAAAGAAAGAGAAAGAGCAAGTAGGAATAAATAATGAATATAAAATTACAACAAATAAAACAAAAAGCATTAGAAGAGCACATACCAATTATAATGGATGAAACATTAGAATATATATACAATAAAATGAAAGAAAACAAACCAAAAAAAATATTAGAAATAGGAACAGCAGTAGGATATTCTGCAATATGCTTTTCAAACTTTATAGCAGAAAATGGAAAAATAGACACAATTGAAAGAGAAGAAGAAAGAATAAAAGAAGCGGAAGAAAACATAGAATATATGGGATTAGAAAAAATAATTCATATATATAAAGGAGATGCTGTCCAAATATTGCCAACATTAAATGAAAAATATGATATGATATTTATAGATGCAGCAAAAGGAAAATATCCATTTTTCTTGCAAGAAGCATTAAGGCTTTTAAATAAAAATGGAATAATATTCGCAGACAATATTTTATATAAAGGTTATGTGCTTAGTGATTACAATAAACATAAACAACGTACAGCAGTTAGAAACTTAAGAGAATATATAAAAAATGTTACAGAAAATCCAAATTTAGATACACAAATTTTAGAAATTGGAGACGGACTTGCAGTAACAGTTTTAAAAAATACAATCTAAAAATTAAAAATAACTAAAAAAGTATTGATATATTAATTTTCCAGACAACATCGAAATGTTAAAAACATAGAGATGTTTTAGTAAATTTTAATATAACAATACTTTTATTTGTGTTATAGGAAACACTATGAAACTTTTTAGTTTCTTAGGCTCAAAGTGAAGATAAATATTATAAAAAGGTAAAATCGAAGATTTTCCTATAACAGTAATCAATGCACACAATTTTACTTATGTAAAATTGGTGCGCAAACAAAGATGCGACATGCAACTAATCTAAAAGGTTAAAGAATTTAATCGTGTCGCTTTTGTTAAATTAAATATAAAGTTATTTTAATAAATCATCATTATTATGAATGTTATTATTAGATAATTTTGTAAATAAAGATTTTGTTTCTTTAGATAAACAAGGAAAAAATGGCTTTTGAGAAGTTATTTTAAATAAAGATTTAATTGTTTCTATATCTTTTTCATTAATCATATCTTTAAAAAATTTAAAAACATTTTCGCAAGGAGTAAGTTTTTTAATATACCCATTAGGATAAAAAATTGAAAATTTAGGAACATTTTTATATAAATTTTTAAAATAAGATTGAAGTAATTTTTTTGATTTTGTATCTGGAGGAGGAGTAAAACTTCTTTGTTTTCCAGGCATGTCATCATGAGATGAAGAGCCAATTTTTGTTAAAGTTTCTATAAAAGAAGAATGCACTTGCAGTTCTGCAATCCAATCAGGAAGTAAATGACTTTTTAAACAAAAATGTAAAGCATTATATCCTAAATTTTCTTCAATATATTTTTCTCTTGGCATATATAAATATAATCCTAAAGATTTTAAATTTTCAGACTTAAATATTGTATTTATTATATAATCACCAATAATTAAATAAATAATCTTATCTAATAAAATCAATTCTCCTTCAGTAGCATTAACTAACTCAACAGAATTTTTTTGCTCTTTTATATTATTATCTTTTGAACGAGAATCAAGTATAGAATTTCTTCTTTTTAAAATAGAATTAAAATTTAAACAATTTATTAAATACTCTCTATGTTTAAATATTTTATCTAATTTTTTATTAATATCAATTTGAGCAGGTTTTGATAAAAAATGAGATGAAAATTCTTGTGTTAATTTATTTAAATCATCATCTATAACAAATAGTTTTTCTTTACACTTTTTTTTAAAATCATCACTAATTGTAATATTTTTAGGTATATTATTAATAACAAGTTTCATACCGATAGTATCATAAGCAACAAAAGGACTAGAACTTTCTGAATTATTTTTTGTAAAGCTATTTTTAGATTTCTCTCTTAGTTCTAAATTAAAAAAGTTAGGACATACAGGAGAATTCTTTTTAGAATTTTCTACATCATTTTTTTTAGATATTTGATTAATAAATAATTTTTCTATTTCTTGTCCGATAGCTGAAAACACAACATCAGTGTAATTTCGATATTCAGGAGAAACTAATAAATCATATATAGATTTGTTTATATGAGGAAATATTAAAAAATTTGTAGTATTATCCAAAAAAATACCTCCTTTACCAACTAATATCATACTATATGTTTACATAAAAGTAAAGAAATTACATCTTACTGTGTATACTATTTAAATCATATTTGCTAGCTATAAATTTGACAGCTGTGAATATAATAATCTTATGTTAAAAGTATTGGACATTTAGTAACAAAAGAGTTACTAGTTAATGATAAATAACAAAAGTATTGATATATTAATATTTTGCAGGCAAGACCCAGATTGTTAAACCCAAGCTATGTTTTGCCAAATAATATTAATATATCAATACTTTTGAGTAATAAGAAGCGAAAACCATTGACTAGTAACACAAAAGAAAGAAATTATAAAAATCCTAGTTGACATATATTTGTAAAATTTATATAATATTAAAGTAAAAAGATTAAAAAAAGAATTCTTATTCAACAAAATTTGTACCGTCGGAAAGGAATGATAGTAAATATGAAAAAACCAGAACTACTAGCTCCAGCAGGTTCATTTGAAAAAGCAAAAACAGCATTTAAATATGGAGCTGATGCAGTTTATGCTGGAACTTCCTCATTATCATTAAGAACTAGAGCAGATATGGGAGATGAAGATTTAATAAAAACAATAGAATATGCACATAAAATAGGAAAAAAGGTATATGTAACACTTAATATTTTTGCATGGGATGAAAAATATGAAGAAATAATAGAAATGGCAAAAAAACTGAACGAATTAAAACCAGATGCAATAATTTTGGCTGACGGAGGAGTATTAGAAGTGGTAAAGCAATATGCTCCAAATGTTGATATACATATTAGTACTCAAGCAAATGTTGTAAGTATGCACTCAGCTAATTTTTGGTATAATAATGGAGCAAAAAGAATGATTATGGCACGAGAAATGAATAAAAATCAATTAAAATATATAATGGAAAATAAGCCAAATAATATGGAAATTGAAATATTTGTTCATGGAGCAATATGTTTTGCATATTCTGGTAGATGTTTTTTAAGTGATTTTATTTCCGGAAGAAGTGCAAATTTAGGAGACTGTGCGCAAAGTTGTAGGTGGTCTTACAATATATATGTAGAGGAAAAAAATAATCAAGGAAAACTAATGCCTGTAGAAGTAAATGAATATGGAACAAGTATATTTTCTTCAAAAGATTTATGCTTAATAAGAGAAATACCAGAAATAATAGAAATGGGAATCGACAGTTTAAAAATAGAAGGAAGATTAAAAACAGAATATTACTTAGCAAGTGTAATAAATAGTTATAGAAATGCAATAGATGACTTTGCAGAAAATCCAACTGAATATAATCCAGAAAAATATTTAAAAGAATTAGAAAAGGTAAAAACAAGAGGGCTTACTACTTTTTATTTTAATGATAGAAATAATAAAGATATTCAAGAATATGAAGGAAAACAATATAATGAACAATATGAATTTGGAGGTAAAATAATAGATAGTAATATTGAAAGAATAATTATTGAAATAAGAAATAGGATACAAGTAGGAGATATTATGGAGATAATAATTCCATATAAAATCCAAGCAATTGAATTTAAAGTAGAAAAATTATGGGATACAGAAACAGATGAAGAAATTCAAGTAGTAAATCCAGGTAAGCAAGGACAAACAGTAAAAATGAAGTTACCTATAAAATGTGAAGAAGGCTGGATTTTAAGAAGAAAAAAAGTATGATTTATAAGAAAAATTATAATCATACTTTTTCTTTTTTGCCAATATTACTAATAAAAAAGCCAAAACAAATACAGAAAAAAGATAAAATAATCTCTAGAAGGGAATTAACATGAGGTAATAGTACAAAAATAGAACCTAAAGTAAAACCAATAATTGTATAAAAAGTTTGAGCATAAAAATGATTTAATAAAAACTTAGTTAAATACATACAAAGCAAACACCCAAGAAAAAGACCAATTCCCATAGGAATTAGAACAGGAAAATAAAACTCAGAAATAGATGTTAAATAAGTAGAATAAACACCTAATAACATTAAAATAATGGTACTACTAACTCCAGGAACAATTACTCCAATAGACATTATAAAACCACAGAACATTAAAAAAGAAAAAGAAAGTGAAGAAACAGAAGAGAAATCAAACTGTTCTTCTAAAAAAACGGTATATATTCCAATTCCTAAAGCAATTATTAAATAAAATATGTAATGCAATTTAAATTTTTTCGTTTGATTAACTTCTTTTAATAAAGAAGGAACACTTCCTATAATAAGTCCTATGAAAATAGATTGTGTTTGAATAGGAAATTGTTCAATAAAAAAATTTAAAACATTACTAAAAAGAATAACTCCAACAAAAACACCTAATACAATTGGAAAAAGAAAGTATAAGTTTTTTTTCCAATCTCTAAAAAAACCTAAAACACTATCTAATAATTTTTCGTAAATTCCAAAAACTACGCACAATACACCACTACTAATTCCAGGTAAAATTGCACCTGTACCGATTGCAATACCTTTAAAAAAATCTAAAATAAAACTCATAATAATATAAAAATAAAACTCCTTTAAAATTTATGTAACAATTTTATTTAACAAGATTTTGTAGTTAAAAAAATTGCAAAGCAATACATAATTGCTCTTGTTTTTACATGTATATGTATGTAATATTAAAAATATTTTAAAAAATAAATTTTATAAAAGAAAAAATATACAAGAACGGTCAGGCACATTTTTTTTTTAGCCACATATAATCGGTGTATAGGAGTTAATTTTACACGTTTAAAATAAAAAAAGAGATAACAAGATTATTTTAATAATAATAAAATTTTAGAATATCTCTTTTTTATTGTTATGAGCTTTATGAAAGTTTTTTAAAGTTCTAAGTAAATGTAGTTATGGGGGTAAATATATATGCTATCTGCACTTTTTATTAGTGGTTTTCTTGGATTTATAGAATTTTTAAAGACATCTGTATTTTTGGTACGGATATATACAAGGAGGAAGTCTATTTCCAGAACCATTGTCAGCTGAAGAAGAAAAAATGTATTTAGAAAACATGGCAAAAGGAGATGAAGAAGCTAGGAATATATTAATTGAGAGAAACTTAAGATTAGTAGCACATGTTTCAAAAAAGTATGCTTCAACAAATATAGATCAAGACGACTTAATTTCAATCGGAACAATAGGTTTAATCAAAGGGATAAATAGTTTTAATATAGAAAAAGGAGCAAAATTATCTACATATGTTTCTAGATGTATAGATAATGAAATACTTATGCATTTAAGAGCAACAAAAAAAATAGGAGCAGAAGTGTACTTAAATGAACCAATTGGAAAAGACAAAGATGATAATGTAGTAACTCTAGAAGAAGTTTTAGAAAATAATGAAAGAAATATAGAAGAAGAAGTTGATTTGAAAATGAAAATAAAGTTGCTTTATGAAAAAATGAAAAGTTTATTAAGAGATAGAGAAAGAACAATAATAGAGCTTAGATTTGGTTTAGACGGACATAAACCAAAAACGCAAAATGAAATTGCTTCAATGATGGGAATTTCACGTTCATATGTATCTAGAATTGAAACAAAAGCGATAGAAAAATTGTCAAAAGTAATAAAAGAATAAAAATAAGATTTATGGAAAGATTATAGGTAATTACTTTTTTCAAATATCTTAGCTAACTGTATTAAGAGAAATAAAAATACAGCTAGCTTTTATACAATGTTTTACCTTCTTTTATTGTTTCTAAAACTTTAATATTTTTAATATCTTCAAATTTTATAGAAAGAGGATTTTTATCTACAATTATTAGATTTGCTAGTTTTCCTTTTTTAATACTACCCTTAATATCTTCTTCAAAATACTGAAAAGCGGAATTTATAGTAACAGCTTTTATAGCAGACTTCACATCAATTGTTTCATTTAAACCAAGAATAACTCCACTTTTAGTTTTTCTAGAAACTGCACACCAGATTGTTTCAAACATATTTGGTTTAATTACAGGAGAATCTTGATGAAAAGTAAAAAGTACATCTTTTTGTAAAGCTGTATTTGCAGGACTTATTTTGCTTGCTCTTTCAAATCCAAAATTATTAATATGAGTGTCTCCCCAGTAATAAACATGAGAAACAAAAAAAGAAGGTATAATATTAAATTTTTTTATATTATCTATTTGATCTATTCCAAGTAATTGCGCATGAATCATAACAGGTCGTAAATTTTTTATTTTATTTACATATTTTTTTATACAATCTATAAATTGTTCACATGCCTTATCACCATTACAATGTGCAAGTAATTGTATATTAGAATTTAAAGATGATTTTATTGCTTTTTCAACATCGTCATTGCTCATAGTTCCATAACCATAATAATTATTATCATTTAGATAAGGAGTTCTCATCCAAGCAGTTCGTCCTTGAGGAGAGCCGTCTAAAAATATTTTATAACCACCTAATTTAAAATTATTTTTATATTTTCTAATATGTTCTTTAAAACTGTCAAAAAAAGCTGTATTATTAGTTGGAGAAATATAAGATACTAAATCCAATTTTAATTTTTTTGTATTTAACAAATTCTTATAAATAGGTATCATAGAATCATATGACATTCCGTCTTGGATAGTAGTAATTCCATATGATAAATATTCATCTTGAGCCTTACAGTAGGCTTCTATAAGTATTTCTAAACTTGGTAAAGGAATTTTTTGAAGATAATGTAAAAAAACATTTTCTTCCATATAACCAGAAAATTTTCCGTCTATTTTTTCAACTAAACCACCTTGTAAGGAAGAGGGATTTTCACTTACTTTTAATATTTCTAATGCCTTAGAATTAAATACACCTATATGTCCAGATTTATGTTGTAAAACAACAGGATTATTGGGTAAAACCATATCAATTAAATTTTTTCTAGGATGATTTTTCTCATCTAAAACATTATTATCATAGCCTTCTGCCAAAATCCATTCATTATCTGGAATATTTTTATCTTTCTTAAACTTTCTTAAATTTTGTTGTATTTCTTCAAAATTAGTGCAATTTTCTAAATTAACTTTTAGATAATTATTTGCAACACCAGAAAAATGGCTATGAGAATCTATAAAAGAAGGCATAATAGTTTTTCCTTCTAAATTAATAACCTCTGTTTTTCTATCTCTAAAAGACAATACTTTATCTAAAGAGCCAAGTTCTTTTATTAATCCATTTTCAATAAGAAGAGCTTCTATTTCATAATTTTCTAATGTGATAAAATTTCCATTATAATATATTTTTTTCATTTATAACCTCTATATTTTATTATAATATTATTTTCAAATAAATATAATTTATACATAAATAGTTTGAACTTCATCTATTTAGTAATACCATTAAATATTAACCGAAAAAATTTTGAATTAGTGTAATAATGTTGTAAATAGAAAAAAAATGTGATAATATTTACGACAGAAATTTGGATTAAAAATAAATAATTAATTTTTTTTGAACCAAATTGTACATTTTAAAAACCAAAACTAAAAATGAAAGGAAACTATAGTTTGAAAGAAAAGCTTTCATAAATATGTGTGCCTTTGATAAATGCCAGAAAGGAATGAATTTTAAAATGACAAACTTATTAATAAAATTTTTTATAAAAAACACTGATGTAGAGAATGTCGAAGTAAGAAGTAAATATGGAATGCTCTCAAGTATTACAGGTATTATAGTAAATATATTTTTATCAATAACTAAATTAATAATAGGAATTTTTGCAAATTCAATTTCTATTATTTCAGATGCACTAAACAATGTAACAGATGCTGGGTCATCAATTGTAACTATGATTGGTTTTAAAATATCACAAAAAAAAGTAGATAAAGATCATCCATGGGGGCATGGAAGAATGGAATATATTTCTGCTTTTATAGTAGATATATTAATAGTTTTAGTAGGATTAGAATTATTTAGAAGTTCATTTGATAAGATTTTAAATCCAGTTGTTCCAGATATAAGTAATATAACAATAGTAATATTAATTATTGCAATAATTGCAAAATTATGGTTGTTTGTATTCTATAGGAAAATAGCTAAATTAATAAATTCAACGGCAATAAAAGGAAATGCATATGATAGTATATCAGATGCAATTTCAACAATAGTTGTTTTAGTATCTGCAATAATATCAAAAAACTTCGGAATTACTATAGACGGATACATAAGTATACTTGTTTCAATTTTTATACTAATTACAGGTTTTAAAGCATTAAAAGAAACAATTGATTTACTTTTAGGAATGAAACCAGACATAGAATTTGTAAAAGAGTTAGAAGAATTTTCAAAAAAATACGAGTTAATACAAGGAATACATGATATTATGGTTCATGATTATGGACCAGGAAGAAAAATAGTGTCATTTCATGCAGAAGTACCTGCAAACTGTGATATATGTAAAGCACACGACATAATAGATGAAATGGAACAGGATATTTATAATAAATTTAACTGTATTACTACAATACATATGGACCCAATAGTAATAGATGATGAAGAAGTAAATAAAATGAAAAAGATAACAGAAAATATTGTAAAAAATATAGATTCAAACTTTTCAATACATGATTTTAGAATGACGAATGGAGGAGAAAGAATAAACTTGATATTTGATTTAGTAATACCTGTAGATGATAAAATAGATACAGAAGAATTAAAAATTAAAGTACAAGAAAAAATACATCAAGAAAATGACAAGTATTACGCTGTACCTAAAGTAGAGCATTCATATATATAATTTTAGTAATTTAAGTGTTTATCTTAAGAATTTGTATAACTGTTCTAAGTTACAATTCACAGTTAAACTTAAGTTTTGTAAATTAGAAAATAATATTTGCTATTTATAAAACTTTACAGCTGTGAATTGTAACAAATAGTATCTAAGGATGTAAATTTTATGTGAAAAGTATTGAATAATAATTTAATTAATGATAAATATATGAAAAATGATTTTACTATATGCACATTTTGATTGTGTACACAAATGTATTACATAAATTTGACACAGAACAAATTTACTAAAAAGAAAAATATAAAATCAGTATAAAATATGAGGCTTTTTGATTTGTTCTAGAATAGGAGAAAAAATGTTAGAATTAAAAAATATAACTAAAGATTACATTTCTGGAGACTCAAAAGTTCAGGCATTAAAAGGAATAAACATAGAATTCAGAAAAAACGAATTTGTATCCATTTTAGGACAGAGTGGGTGTGGAAAAACTACACTTTTAAATATTATAGGAGGTTTAGATAGATATACATCTGGAGATTTAATAATAAATGGAAAATCAACAAAAAAATTTAAAGATAAAGATTGGGATGCATACAGAAATTATTCTGTTGGATTTGTTTTCCAAAACTATAATTTAATTCCTCATCAAACAGTTCTTTCAAATGTTGAATTAGCACTTACAATATCAGGTATATCAAAAAATGAAAGAAGAGAAAGAGCAATAAAAGCTTTAGAAGAAGTTGGGTTAAAAGAGCAAATACACAAAAAGCCAAACCAACTATCAGGTGGACAAATGCAAAGAGTTGCAATTGCAAGGGCACTTGTTAATAATCCAGATATAATACTTGCAGATGAACCAACAGGTGCATTAGATACTAAAACAAGTGTGCAGATAATGGAAATATTAAAAAAAATATCTAAAGATAAATTAATTGTAATGGTAACACATAATCCAGAACTTGCAGAAAAATATTCAACAAGAATTGTTAAAATACTAGACGGTGTAATAACTGATGATTCAGAACCGTTTACAGAAGCAGACAAAGAAATTGAGAAAGATTTAAAAGCTAAAAATGGAAGAACAGCAATGAAATTTTTTACAGCATTAAGACTTAGTTTAAATAATTTAATGACAAAAAAGGGAAGAACTATACTTACTTCCTTTGCTGGAAGTATAGGAATTATTGGAATTGCGCTTATATTGTCAATATCCAATGGTGTACAAAATTATATAAATAAAGTAGAAAAAGATACTTTATCATCATATCCAATAACAATAGATGAGTCAACTGTTGATATATCAAGTATGATGTCAAGTTTAATGGGAGATTCCAATGAAGATGAACAAAATCATGAAGAAGGAAAAATATACTCAAAAGATATAATGGATGAGATGATATCAACATTATCAAGCAAAGTTACAAGTAATAATCTAGAAGAATTAAAAAAATATATTGAAACTGAAAATAGTACAATTAAAGAAAATGCAAGTGCAGTAAAGTATAATTACAATTTAAACATAAATTTATATAAAGAAGATACTTCAAATGGAGTAGTTAGAGTAAATCCAAGTACTGTAATGAATGCATTAGGTATGGGAGATATGATAGAAGCAAGAGAAAATTCTTCTATGAACTCAATGTTTGGTTCAAGTATGACAACAAATATGACAAATACAGATGTATGGCAAGAATTACTAGATAATAATGAATTATTAAAATCTCAATACGATTTAGTAGCAGGAGCATGGCCTAAAAATTATAATGAAGTTGTTTTAATTGTTAATGAAAATAATGAAATAAGTGATTATACATTATATGCATTAGGTCTAAAAGATCAAAAAGAATTAGAAGAAAAATGGAATAAAGTACAAAATGGTGAAACTGTAGAAGAGACAGAGGTTACATCTTATACTTATGAAGATTTACTAAATCTATCATTTAAATTAGTATTAAATTCTGATTATTATTCAAAAGAAAACGGTTTGTGGATAGATAAAAGTGATGATGAAGAATACATGAAACAAAAACTAGCTGAAAGTGAAAATATTAAGGTTGTAGGAATTATTAAACAAAATGGACAAAGTGTGGCAACAGGATTGAGTGGAAGTATAGGATATTTAAAAGATTTAAAAGAATATGTTATTAATAAATCAAACGAATCAGAAATCGTAAAAGAACAAAAAGAAAACGAAGAAATTAATGTATTTACTGGAATAAAATTCCCAGAAAATAATGATAAAAAAACATTTGATTATAGTCAATTAAGTAGTGAACAAAGAGCAAAGCTTGCAACTTTAAGTACAGAAGAATTAGCACAAATAATGGAAACATATAATCAAAATGTAAATGCTAGTTATGAAGGAAATATGGAATTATTAGGAGCAATTAATTTAGATAAACCTTCATCTATAAGCATATATCCAAAAGATTTTGACTCAAAAGATAATATAACAAAAGAAATAGACAACTATAACCAAAAACAAAAAGATGAAGGAAAAGAAGAAAATGTAATTAATTATACAGATATAATAGGAATTATGATGAAATCTGTAAGTCAAATTATAGATACAATTAGTTATGTTTTAATAGCTTTTGTTGCAATATCTTTAGTAGTTTCTTCAATAATGATAGGAATAATAACATATATATCAGTACTTGAAAGAACAAAGGAAATAGGTATATTAAGAGCTATTGGTGCATCTAAAAAAGATATATCTAGGGTATTTAATGCAGAAACTTTTATAGTAGGATTAATTGCTGGATTGCTTGGAATAGGAGTAACAATTTTATTAAATATTCCAATAACAAATATAATTTATATTGTAACAGGAGTTTCTGTAAACATTACACTTCCAGTAATGGGAGGAGTAATACTTGTGTTAATTAGTATGATATTAACAATTATTGCGGGATTAATTCCAGCGAGAATGGCAAGTAAAAAAGACCCAGTAGAAGCATTAAGAACAGAATAATAAAAATCGCTTTGCTTTAACAATTGCACACAATTTTTCTAACAAAAAATTGGCACAGAACAAATATACTTAAAAGCCAAAGTGGAAATATAAAATTAGTAGAAATGTTATGTCTTTCCAATTTGTTCTTTGAGTGCAATAAAATTAAAAAGAGTATATAGGAAAGTTTGTGTAAACTTTACACAATTTATTCCATATACTCTTTAAAGGTTTCAAATTGTTTATTATTATTTTTCTTTATCTCAAGTATATCTAAACCTTCCAAAACATATTTATTTTGCATAAAATATTTCCAAATAGTACCATTTAAGTAATTCTCCAACATTAAAACCTCTATGCCTTTATCAATACCAATATATTCCTTAGAAAACCAAGGATTTTGTCCTTCTAGATTGAAAGCATCTTTAAAACCATACTTTCCCCATAATTTAGGAATATCATTATAATAATGTTCCATTGCCAATATACTTTCTTTTGGTGTAAATACAATCGAAGCAACAGCTCCATAAGGTGCAATAGTTCCGTCATTTGTTTTTTCAATGTCAAGTAAGCAAGGTTTAGCACCAAAATCTCCGAGAATATCCTTTAGGACTAAGGCTTGCTGTTAATCCCCAAGAATTCTTTCCAAAAGTATTAAATTTTTTCATATTGTCAATGCAATATTGACGATTTGCCATTGTAGCTTTAGTTGAATTTTCAAACCAGTCAGTTCCTTGCAAATCTTTTGTGTTTTTAAAATCTATCCATGCATGTGAAAATTGATATGTAAATAAAGTTCCACAATATGTATAAATTATATCTTTAAAATCTCCATAATTTGTAGATTCTCTTTTAAAAGAATAATACATACTTTTATCAACAGGATAAGTTGGAGAAGCTACACCTAAAACATAAATCATCAATTGTTCTGCATACATATCCCAATTTCCCCAAAAACCCTTTTCAGGAGAATAGCCCATATAAAAATAATTATTATCTTTATTTGTATACCATTGCCAGTTAATTTTCTTATACAGTTTATCTGCTTTATCTTTTACTATTCCTCTAAAAAACTCACCAGCAGTAATAGCTCCACATATAAATATAGCAGTGTCTATAATAGAAATCTCACAATTCCATTCTCTTTTGCCTGTTTTCATATTTACAAAATGATAAAAAAAACCGTTTTTTCCTTCAACATTGTTTAAGAAAGTATCAAGAGTTCTATTTGCCCTGTTAAATGCAGTATTATAATTTAACCATTTATTTTTTACTCCTATAACTAAACAAGCAAGACCATATCCAACAGAAGCAATGCTTGCAACATTTTTAGTAAGCAAGGATTTATCTCTAATTAAACCATATCCAGGACTATTTGAATTAAGATTAATTTCTTTAGTAAAAAAATTATAGCTTTTCTTTAATTCTTTTAAAATTAATTTTTTTCCATAAGATTTGAAAATCCTCATTGACTTCACCTCTTATAAAATTTAATTTATATAACTATATTATATATTTTTCAATAGTAAGTTTTCAATGGATATTTTTGACTATACAATTTAGTAACAACAGTAAATATAGTTTAAAAAAATTAGCAACAATTGTTACGAAAATATTACAGAAATATTAAAAGAATATTACATTAAAAAAATGTATTTACAAAAAGAAAAAGATAGAATATACTATTAAACATAAACAAAAGAATAAAAAGGACTTTAAAAGGGAAAAATAAAAGGAAATCTGATTATTACTAAAAATCAAATGAAGTAAAATCAGATATAAAGAGAAAGGAAGGAAAACAAAATGATAAAAAAAGGATTAGAAAACCAAAGAAAAAATTTACAACAACTAGAACTAAAAAATGAAAAAAAATTAAAGGAAATAAGCAAAATCAAAAGATTAAAAAGAGCAAAAGGAATAACATTAATAGCATTAATAATAACAATTATTGTATTATTAATTTTAGCAGGAGTAACGATTGCAACATTAACAGGAGAAAATGGAATACTAAGACAAGCATCAAAAGCAAAAGAAGAAACAAGAGCCGGAACAGTAGAAGAAGCAAAAGACTTATGGAAGATAAATAAAAATATAGATAATCAAACAGAAGATGTAACAGCACAAACATTAGATGAACTATTAGCAGATTTAGAAAAGCAAGGACTATTAACAGCAGAAGAAGTTGCAACAGTAAAAGAAACAGGAAAAGTAACAATAGGAGAAAGAACAATAGAATTTGAAAGTAGTGCAATGACACTAGTAGAAATGTATAAAAACGCAGAAAATTGTGAAGTAACAGACGGAACATGTTCAGATGAAACACATTTGCATATAGGAGATTATGTGGAATATACACCAGGAAATAATGAGGCAGTAACAGTAGGAAAATTTGACACAGGATATGATGAAGAGCAAACATATAGTGTAGATAAAACAACAACATGGAGAGTATTAGGATTAAGTGAAGAAGGAAACATACTATTAACAAGTGGAAGTCCAATAAAAAAAGACGGAGAAGACCCATATTTATATTTGAAAGGAGCAGAGGGATATATAAATTGTGTAAATACATTAAATAAAGTATGTGGAGTATATAACAATCCAGATTTAGCAGAAGAAACAAGAAGTATAACAATAGAAGATATAAATAGAATAGGTGGAATAGTAGTAGAAAATAATAAAGTATATAAAAAAGATGATCCTGAAACAAATATTGATATGTTAGGATATTTAGGAAAAAGTTATTCATATAAAGCAGGAGATTATGCACCAGAAAACTATATGAATGATGTATATGGAACTAATGTAACAAGAAAATCGGCAGGTGATGAAGTAAATATCGATGGGTATGCATATAAGTATGAAAGTTTAGGAGCAAATGAGAGGGTATATAATATGTTATTTTCAGAAACTACATTAACTGATAAATGCGCTAAAACATATTTGCTTGCTTCTCCTGCTTCTTTCGCTCTTGACACCCTTACCTTTGGTCCTAGCTATGTTTGCAATGGTTGTGTCTATTTTGGTCGCACTGACGTGTTTTCTTCCAGTGGTAATTGGTACTCGTACAGTCTTGCTGTCCGACCTGTTGTTTCTCTAAAATCTGAAATCACAATAGAAGAAGTAGCAAAATCAGAAAATCAAACAGATAGAGAAGTAAGTTGGAA
>CALXAU010000001.1 GCA_944386355.1 uncultured Clostridia bacterium | reverse complement strand
AAAAGAGAAATAGCTGATAAACTTGCATTAGATGAATATAAAAAATATAGAGTTATACAAGATAAAGAATATATATCTGATTTTGATGAACTATTAAAAGAAACAAAGAAGTTAGAAGATGGAGAAGAAGTTTAATAAAAATTATAATTGTCTAAATTAGAATCAACCAGAAGGTATTTCAATGGCAGTACCAATGAAAAATGGAGGAATGAAAAAAACAAAGTAGTACTTTATGTAATATTATCAGGAGTAACAACAGGAATAGGAGCATTATTCGGCTCAATAATTGGAAACATATCAGAACAAATAATAGCAATAGCCCTAAGTTTTGCAGCACGGAGCAATGCTATATATTGTATCAGGAGAATTAATACCAGAATCAAATAAATTATATAAAGGTAGAATGACAGCTTTAGGGAATATTATAGGATTTATATTAGGAATAATTGCAACTACAATATAACATAAAGAAAATAGAGTTTAATATAAAAAATAGCATATCAAAATATGATTATAGAAAAATGATTCAAAAGTTAGAAACAGAAATAAAACTTATAAATGATAATATTGATAAAATGTTAACAAGATAACAAAAAAACAAAAAAAGACAATTTTTGTTAACTTAATAACAAAAGTTTGGCAATAAAAAACTGAAAGTGTATAATGATAAAGAGGTGAAAATTATGATAAATAGAGAATTATATATTAACAAATTATTATCTTATAAAGACACAGAATTTATAAAAGTTATTACAGGTATTAGAAGATGTGGAAAATCTAGCTTATTAAAAATTTTTAAGGAAGAAATATTAAAAGAGAATAAAAAAGCAAATATTATATATATGAATTTTGAGTCGTTTGAATTTGACGATATAAAAAATTACAAAGAGATGCATGATTGGATAAAAGAAAGAACGAAACAAAATCAAAAAAATTATATATTGCTTGATGAAGTTCAAAGAATAACAGGATGGGAAAAAGTTGTAAATGCATTATTAATAGACATTGATAGTGATATTTATATAACAGGTTCAAATGCTTATTTGTTATCATCAGAATTATCAACATATCTTACGGGCAGATATATTGAAATAAAAGTATTGCCATTGTCATTCAAGGAATTTTTAGATTTTACAGTTCTTGAGGATAATATAAGTATTGAAGATAAATTTATTGAATATGTAAAATTTGGAGGAATGCCAGGAATTATAACAATAAAAAATGAGGCAGACTTGTATGAAAATGTTATAAAAGGAATATATAATACAGTGTTTATGAAAGATGTTGTTGAGCGAAACAAACTTGTAGATGGAAGTTTATTAGAAAAAATCTTAAAATATTTAATGAGCAATATTGGAAGTCAAATATCTTCTAAAAAAATTGCAGATTACTTAACAAGTCAAGGTACAAAAATTACACACAACACAGTTCTCAATTATTTACAAATGCTCGAAAATGCATATATTATATATAAAGCTCCAAGATATGATATTAAAGGAAAGGAATTATTAAAAACGTTAGAAAAATATTATATAGTAGATACGGGCATAAGAAATGTAACATTAGGTTTTAGAAACTCAGATTTTGGTCATATTATAGAAAATATAGTTTATTTTGAATTGTTGCGAAGAGGATATGATGTTACAATAGGAAAAACAGATGCACTAGAAGTTGACTTTATAGCAACAAAATCAAACGATAAAAAGTATTTTCAAGTAACATATACAATGCTAGAAGAAAATGTAAAACAATGCGAATTAAATTCTTTAAGACAAATAAATGATAATTACGAAAAAATAGTTTTAACAATGGATAAATTATATAATAACACTTCGGAAGATGGCATTAAGATTAAATATTTAATAGATTGGTTATTAGGAGATGATTAAGTGAAAAAAATGAAAACACTTTTTAAAAGGCAATTTGAAAATCATGATATAATAAAATGTTTAAATGAAGTAGAACATGAATGTCAATGGGTACTAGAACGGAGAAGGCTTTGCAACAGAAAAAATAGACGGGACATGTTGTTTAATAAAGGATGGAAAAATTTATAGAAGATATGATTATAAAAAAGGAAGAACTCTGCCACAAGGAGCAATTCCTTGTCAAGAAGTACCTGATCCAGTAACAGGACATTTTCCACACTGGCTTTTATGTACTGAAAATGACCTAAATGCCAAATATTATTTAGAAGCATTTGAAAGACAAAAAATGATAATTTAGAGGAAGGAACTTATGAATTAATTGGAAAACATATAAATGGAAATCCATATGATATAGATACAGATATTCTAGAAAAACATGGAAAGAGAATATTAGAAAATGTGCCAAGAGATTATGAGGGAATAAAATATTATCTTGAAAATCATTATATAGAAGGAATCGTTTTTTATCGTGGTAATGGAGAAATGTGTAAAATAAAAAGAAGTGATTTTGGCTTTGAATGGAATAGAAAGAAAAAGTCTTTTAAATGTTAAAATAACCAAAATAGAAGAAAATTTGAACTGTTTGGATAATTTGAATAGTTCAAATCAGAATAATTTAAAGTTATTTTGACAAAACAAAAAAATTATACAAAAAAAGAAAGTTATTTTGACAATACAAAATAACTTGACGAAATAATAGAATAAGAATATAATAAATATAGGTGATGAAAATGTTAAAAAGAGAAATTTACTTATCAAGGATAAGAGGTTTTTATGATAGTGATTTAATTAAAATTCTAGTGGGGATAAGAAGATGTGGAAAATCTGTTATATTAAAACAGATTATAGAAGAGATAAAAGAAAAAGGAATAGAAGAAGATCATATATTATATATAAATTTTGAATTTGTAGAGTTTGAAGATTTAAAAGATTACAAGAAATTGAATGGTTATATTAAAGAGAAAATAAAAGATAATAAGAAATATTATATTTTTTTAGATGAAATACAAAATGTAGAAAAATTTGAAATTATTGTAAATTCTTTAAGGGCATCATTAGAAAATATAAGTATATTTATTACTGGTTCTAATAGTAAATTATTATCAAATGAACTTTCTACTGTATTATCAGGAAGATATGTATTATTTAATATTTATCCCCTAACTTATAAAGAATATATTGAATTAACAGGAAAAAATTCAAAAGAGGAAGAGAGTTTTTGGGATTTTGTAAAATGGGGAGGTTTACCTAATAGAGTTCAATTTACAGACGAAATAAATATTAAAGATTATTTACATAGTGTATTTGATTCAATAATATTAAGAGATGTAGTTGAAAGGTTAGGTTTAAAAGATACAACTTTATTTAATTTAATACTTCAATACTTGATAGATATAACAGGTAGAGAATTTTCTGCTAATAATATAATAAAATATTTAAAGAGTGAGGGTAAAATTACATCAACTGAAACATTATATACTTACATAGATGCTCTTTGTAAAGCATTGATAATACAAAAAATATATAGATATGATATTCACGGGAAAGCAATATTAAAAACTTTAAATAAATACTATATGACAGATTTAGGGATTGCACAAATAAAAAATAATAATTTTGAAATAAATAAGTGTTTTGCAATAGAAAATGTTGTTTTCAATGAATTAGTAGCAAGAGGGTATGAAGTATATATTGGAAAATTAAGTCCAGGAGAAATTGATTTTATTGCGAGTAAAAGTGGGAGAAGAAAATATTTTCAAGTTGCTTATCTATTATCAGATAATAATGTAAAAGAAAGAGAATTCGGGGCATTAAGGAAAATAGAAGATAATTATCCTAAATATGTAATTTCTTTAGATAAAACAGATTTTTCACAAAATGGAATTATGCACAAAAATATAGTAGATTGGTTATTAGGAGATGATTAAGTAAAAATCATGAAAAAATCACGGAATAAAGTTGACGAAAACCACGGAATGATATAAAATTATAATAATGAAATTAATTGTTAAATAGAAAGTTGATTAAAAAATTTATAAATTTTTTTTGTAAAGTAAGAGGTGTAAAATAATATAGAGATAAAAAACTATAAAAGAAGAATTGTAGATGATAAGATAGAACATTACTTAAAATTATTTGGAGCTATTAGTATTGAAGGACCAAAATATTGTGGTAAAACATGGGCTGAGCGTTATCATTCTAACTTTTATAAAACAACTGACGAATTATCTAATAATGTTAAATATAACAGCATTTTTGACAAGATTATTTCTATTTTAAAGCAAAAACCAGTAACTAACGTAGTTACTGGTTATTGATTTTTTTCTATTTTTAATGTATTATTATTGTGATTTAAAAGGGAAATAGCTTTGTAAATATCAAAATACCTTAGGAAGGAATGATAATAAAAATGGAAAGAGATACAATAAATAAAATATATCAAATTTTAAATAACATACCAGTAACAGAAGAAAATAGAGAAGAAGTTGAAGAAATAAAAAAACTATTAGCAGATGGCGAATTTATAAAAGCGTTAGAAAAGATGAAAACAATAAATATAACAGGAAAAAAACAAACAAACTCTAAAAATAAAGAGAATAACAAAAAAGATACAGAAATAAATAAAATAAACGAAAAAGAAAATTCTAACAAAGAGGAAGAAAAAGAAGATGAAGAAGAAAATGAAGAATATGATTATGAAGAAGATAATGAAGAACAGGAAACATATAGTAAATATCCGCAAGAATTAAGTAATATAGAGTTAGAACATAAATATATAGGAATATTGCTATATAATCCTAAAAACATAGTAAAATATTATTTCTTAAAAGATGAGTGTTATTTTGAAGATGAACAAATGCTAAATATATATAAAAGTATTATATTTACAGAAGGAGAAATGTATACAACAGAAGTAGTAAAAAAAGGTTTTAACTTCTCAAAAGACTCAGCAGAAGTATATGAATTAAAAACAAAATTAAAAAAAGAAGCGGCAAAAAATCATGCTGACATGGAAAAAATATATATTGAACTAAAAAAATTATTTATCTTAAGAAGAAATTATGTACAAATACCAATAAAAGATATACAAGAAAAAATTGTAGAAATAACTAAATATATTTTATATGATGAAATGTCAGTTGAAGAGGTAGAAAATGCAGTAGTACAAGTAAATGCAACAAACAAATTTAAAAGAGCAATATTAAATGAAAATTTAACTAGATTTTTAGAACTAGGAGAAAACAACTTAACAAATGGATTAGAAATGCCATTTCCAATCTTATCAAGTGTATTTAAAGGAATTAGAAGAGGAGAAACAATGGCTTTTGCAATGCCTTCAAATGCGGGAAAAAGTAGATTTACAATAAATTTAGCAGTATATACAGCATTTATAAATAAAAAGAAAGTATTAATTATCTCAAATGAGATGTCAGAAGAAAAAATGAGACTTTGTCTTATAACAACAATATTGAATAATCCTGAAATACAAAAAATACATGGACAAAATTTAAAAAAGACAGAAGGAGAAATATTAGAGTTTAAATTTAGACCAGACAATAAATCAAAAGTAAAAGTAGACAAAGAGGGGTTTATAGTACAATTAGAAGGAGAAAGCAGAAAAGACTATTTAAAACGTTTACTAAAAGAATCATCAGAATTTAAAAAAACTATTACAGCTACAGAATGGGTAAATGAACAAATAGAAAACTCAATATATTTTATAAATATAACAGACCATACAAATGACGAATTAAGGAAAGTAATAATGAACTATTATTATAAAGAAAAAATAGAGTATATTTTTTATGATACACTAAAACCAGACACAGCAAATATTGGAATAGGAGAAGAATTGAAAAAAACAGCAACAATACTTTCAAATTTAGCTCAGAACTTTAATCTATTTATTTGCTCAAGTTTACAATTAGGAGAAAACTCAACACCACCGATAAATTTAGATGTAAATGATTTAGCAGTAAGTAGAACAGTAAAAGAAGTATTAGATACATTATGTTTAATAAAACAGATAAATAGTGAAAATTATCAAGATTACGAATATTCTCTAAAAGAAGTTGATAAAGAATATTTTGATTTAGAAAAATATGAAGATCCAAATGTTAGATATTATGCTTGTGTAGTAGATAAAAATAGAGCAGGAGCAAAACCAAAACTATTGTTTAGATTAAACTTAGCATATAACATATGGGAAGAATTAGGATATTTAAGATTAAAGCAAAGATAGGAGAAAAAACAATGATAGAAATATTAAAAGGATTAAATAATAAACAATATGAAGCAGTAGTAAATACAGAAGGGCCATGTTTAGTAATAGCAGGAGCAGGAAGTGGAAAAACAAAAGTATTAACACATAAAATAGCATACTTAATACAAGAAAAACAAATACATCCATGGGAAATACTAGCAATAACATTTACAAATAAAGCTGCAAACGAAATGAAAGAAAGAATAGGAAATTTAATATCAGATGCAGTAAAAGATATGTGGGTAGGAACATTTCACTCTATATGTGTAAGAATACTTAGAAGATTTATAGACAGAATAGGATTTGACACATCATTTATAATATTTGATACATCAGACCAAAGAACATTAATAAAAACATGTATGAAAGACTTAAATATAGATGACAAACTATTTAATGATAGATCTGTACTTTCTGAAATAAGTAATGCAAAAAACGAAATGTTAGAACCAGAACAATATACCTTTAAAGTAAAAGGAGACTTTAGAAAAGAAAAAATATCAGATATATACACATTATATCAAAAAAGACTAAAAGAAAATAATGCAATAGACTTTGACGATATAATAAACTATACAATAAAAATACTAATGGAAAATCCAGATATATTAGAATATTATGCAAATAAATTTAAATATGTATTAGTAGATGAGTATCAAGATACAAATAAAGCTCAATTTACACTAGTAACAATGCTAGCTTCAAAATATGGAAATATTACAGTAGTTGGAGATAATGACCAAGGAATCTATAGTTTTAGAGGAGCAGATATTTCTAATATACTAAACTTTGAAAGAGACTTTCCAGGAACAAAAATAATAAAACTAGAACAAAATTATAGATGCACAGGAAATATATTAAAAGCAGCAAATAGTGTAATAAAAAATAACGAAGAAAAATACAAGAAAAGTTTATGGACAGAAAATGAAGTTGGAAATTTACCTAAATTATATGTTGCAGATAACGAATATGATGAAGCATCATATATAGTAAGTCAAATAGAACATTTAAAAAGAGAAGAATATTATAAATACTCAGACTTTGCAATATTATATAGAATGAATACACAATCAAGAGCAATAGAAGATATTTTCAGAAGGGAAAATGTGCCATATAAAATAATAGGTGGTTTAAAATTCTACGAAAGAAAAGAAATAAAAGATATTATAGCATATTTAAGATTAATACAAAATCCTTCTGACAATTTAAGTTTAAAGAGAATAATAAATGAACCAAAGAGAGGAATTGGAAAAACAAGTTTAGAAAAGATAGAAAAAATAGCAGAAGAAAATAATACATCAATGTATGAAATAATAAAAGAAGCTGAACAATATGGACTAAATAGAGTTTACTTAAACTCTAGAGAATTTATAAACCTAATAGAAGAACTAAGACAAAATAAAGAACAAATGACAATAGAAGAAATAATAAAAGCAACACTTAAAAAATCAGGATATACAAAAGCATTACAACAAGAAAATAATATAGAAGCAGAAAATAGAATAGAAAACTTAGAAGAATTTTTAACAGTAGCAATAGAATTTCAAGAGGAAGAAGTAGAAAATAATTTAAGTGAATTTCTAGAAGGAATTACATTATCTAGTGATATAGATAATATGGAGGAAAGTGAAGAAAGCGTAGTACTTATGACACTTCATAGTGCAAAAGGATTAGAATTTCCTGTAGTATTTCTTGTAGGAATGGAAGAAGGAATATTCCCAGGATATAAATCAATATCAGAGCAAAAAGAATTAGAAGAAGAAAGAAGACTATGTTATGTAGGAATAACTAGAGCAAAAAATCAATTATATTTAACATGTAGCAAACAAAGAACAATTTTTGGATCTACAACATGTAATCCAATATCAAGATTTGTTAAAGAAATACCACAAGAATTATTAGAAGGATATGAAGAAGAAACAACACAAAATTTTCAAGATACAAAATACACTTGGACCTACGGAAAAAGCAAAAACCAGAACATAACAACATACAAAATAGAAGAAAGGCAAAAAATACCAGTAGGAGCTAATGTTGTAAAGCCTTCATTTGGATTTAGAACAGCAGAAAGTTTTTTAAAAAATCTAAACAAAAATAATATATCAAATAACAATACAGACTTATCAAAATATGAAACAGGAGTAAGAGTATATCATAAGAAATTTGGAGAAGGAACAATAAATTCAGTAGAACCAGAAGATGATGATTTAAAAGTAGATATACAATTTGATAAAGTAGGACACAAAAGATTAATGGCAAAATTTGCAAATTTGGAAATAATTTAAATAAAACAATTACAAAAATATAACCAATAAGACAATGCAGAAAAACTGTAAAAAACCTTTAAATATATTTTCCGTAAAGATAATAATGCGAATATTACAAATTTATAATAACTATGTTTAATAAAATTTGTAAGTTCGCTAATTTTTTTATCCCAAATTTTTTATGCAAACAGCAAAACCCTTTTTTCCGTAGAAAAAAGGTAGAAGTAAAAATATACATAATTAAAAATATTGTAAAGTAAAATTAAAACCGTTGAAAATAAAGTGTTACATTAATATTACAATTATATTAAATTTGGTTTTTTGTGTGAATTTTTGACAAAAAATATTTTTTTTTGTAATTTCCTATGTTATAATATATGTAAAAGAAATTTACATAGGAGGGTAAAAAATGGCACAAATGCATATGATACCGAGAGAAACAAAAGGAGAAGGCAAAATATTGTATATATTTTCACCAAAGGCTTTAATTTATACAGCTGTATTTGGATTAATAGGAATCATATTTTTTTACTCTGTATTTTCCATGTTAGGAATGCAAGTAGTAGGGATGATAATAACTTTAATACTAGCTGCTATAGGATTCGGAATAGCAACCTTAAAGATTCCAGAAACAACAACTTTTGAGTTTACCAAAAAAACTGGAGGGGAAAATATAGATGATGTAATAAGACGATATATAAAATTCAAAACAGGAAAGAAAAGAATATATATGTATAGTTTGGAGGAAAAGAAAAATGATTGATCCAGAGAAAATAATTCAAATTTTAACGATTGTTTTAATTGTTATGATTGTTTCTTTTATAATTTTTCTTGTTGTCTTTTTCATAGTTAAAATGAAAGAAAAGCAAAGAAATGTGGAAAAAAACAAAGAAATAATTAAAGATAAAAATAGTGAAAAGCAAAAAGAAACTCAAAAAGCTGAAAAAGAAATATATAGCAAAAGATCTATATTTAACTTTATGGAATTTGATAAAATAGAAGATAATATGATAATACAAAAAAGTGGAGAGAGATATCTAATGGTAGTTGAATGTCAAGGAATTAATTATGATTTGATGTCAGAACAAGAACAAGTTGCAGTAGAAGCTGGATTTTGTCAGTTTTTAAATACACTTAGATATTCTATTCAAATATATGTACAAACAAGAAATGTTAATCTTAACGAAAGTATTAAACTATATAAGAATAGATTAAAAGATATTGAAAATGAATTGAATAAAAAAAGAATACAATACCAAAATATGAAAAATTCAACACAAGATAAAGAAGAAAAAAATAAAGCTTTTTTTGAATTAACTAGAATTTCTAATCTATATGAATATGGGCAAGATATAATATATAATACAGAAAGAATGAGTACAAATAAAAATGTTTTAAGTAAAAGATATTATATAATTATTCCGTTTTATTCTAGTGAGATTAGTGAGGGAGATTATCAAAAAGAAGAAATTCAAAATATGGCGTTTTCTGGATTATATTCAAAAGCACAGTCTATTATTAGAGCTATATCCGCATGTGGGGTAAATTCTAAAATTCTAGACTCAGTTGATTTGGTAGAATTGTTATATTATGCATATAATAGGGATGAAGCAAGTTTAGGGGATTTGTCAAATAAGTTATATGAATATGAAGATGTATATTCAACAGCTACAGATGTTTTAGATAAAAAAATAAAACTATTAAATAAGAGAATAGAGAAGGAAGCTTTAGAGTTAGCAAAAAGAAAAACAATACAAGCTCAATCAAAAAAACAACAAGAATTAGAAGAAAAGGAAGCAAATATACAAAATTTAATAGACAAATTAGCCATAGATATTATAAATTCAAATCAAGATTTTATAGGAGAAGATATAGCCAATATGGCTAAAGAAGAAATACATAAAGATAATAAATCGTCTAAGAGAAAGAGAAGAACAGCAAAAAATAAAAACGAAGAGGAGGTAGAAGATGTTAAAGAAACTACAAGAAAAGCAACAAGAAAAAGAGAGTAATAAAGAAGATAAATATGAAAATCTATTAAAAAAGAAAACAATAAAAGAGCTAATTGCACCTGCAGGAATAGATTGTTCTAATATTGACAGACTAGAAATTATTTCTAATATGACAAGATATGCAAGAAGCTTTTTTATTGCAGGATTACCAAGAATGTGTATGTTTCCAGAATTATTGAGAGATATGTATATGTTTGGAGATATTAACACATCAATTTACATAACACCTGTTTCTGAGTCAATATCTCAAAATAAATTGAATAAAACTATAAACGAACTAGAAACAGAAAGAATTGTAGCAGCTGATAGAGGAAATATAAATAGGGAGAGAATATTGTCCCAAAAAAGATACGAAACAGAACAACTAAGAGATGAAATAGCAGCAGGATTTAATAAATTATTTGAAGCAACCGTTATATCTACTCTTTTTGCATATAGTTTATCAGATTTAGATAGATTAACAAAATTATTATCTACAGAAATGTCTAAATCTTCATTAAATATAAAAACCGCGTGGGGGGTTCAAGAAGATGCATTTAAAAGTAATATTCCATTAATGAATAATACAATAAAAAAACCTCATACATTTGATAGAAATTCAATGGCTACAGTATTTCCTTTTACAACTTCTGATATAGGTCATGTAACAGGAGTACCTTTAGGTTACAACAAGCAAACAGGAGTTCCTATTCTGTTTGATAATTTCCATCCAACACTTACTAATTACAATATGGTTATATTTGCTAAATCTGGTGCTGGTAAATCTGTTACAATGAAAACATTAGTTTCAAGATCATCTGTACTAATGGGAGTTGAGAGTTTGGCTTTAGATGCTGAAGGAGAATATACAATTGTTGCTGAAAGTTTAGGAGGAATAAATGTAGTTATAAGTCCAACATCAAATACAATAATAAATTTATTTGATATAGAAATTGAGAAAATAAAGGATGAGATAACAGGAAAAACAAAAGATACATTAAGTGTTGAGAACAAGATAGAAGATGTTACACAAGCATTACTTACTATGGCAAGAGGAAGTACAAGAAGTGAAGAAGTTAACGAATTAACAAAGCAAATTATAGCTGAAAGTGTTGCGGAAGAATATATGGCCTTGGGAATAACTAATGATCCTAACAGTTTATATGAAGGTGAAATGAATGCAGTAGATAATTATATTTCGAAAAAACGTAAAAAAATGCCTACGATAGGTTCTTGGTTTAAAAGATTACAAAGAAAAGCAGCTGAAAATACAAATGAAGACTATCAATATCATTATAGTTATTTAACCAAAGTTATGAAGCAATATATAAGAGAATATGATGGTCAAATGGCATATTTTGACGGACAGTCAACATTTGAACTATTAGAAGGATCTCCTTTTATTAATATAGATATTTCACAATTAGAAGAAAGATTTGCAAGACCACTTGCACAACAAATACTGCTTTCTTGGATTTGGGAAAAATATGTTAAAAAGAATAGTGAAGATAGAACAAGAGCAAAGAAGAAAAGAGTACTGGTTGATGAAGCCTGGATGTTACTTCCATATCCAGAGGCTGTTGAATTTTTAAATAAGATGGCTAGACGTGCAAGAAAGAGAAATGTTTCGCTTGCTATAATTTCTCAAAGATTTCAAGATTTTTATGAAAAACCAGAAGCACAAGCAGTATTAACATCTTCAGACACAAAACTTTTTTTAGCACAAGATAAGTCAGAAATAGAGTATCTACAAGAAGTTTTTAAATTGAGTGATGGAGAAGCAAATTTCTTAGTAACATGTGTAAAAGGAGAAGGAATACTAAAGGTAGGATCAGAAACGGCAGTATTGCAAATTGTTCCAACTAAGAAAGAATTTGAATTTGTAGAAACTAATTTAAATAAACTTGTAAAGATGAGAAACAATAAAATTGAATGAAAGGAGGATATATGAAACTTTTGAATACAAATATACAAATACATAAGAAAATAGCAATAGCATTGATTATTATAATCCTATTCAATTTTATAGTTCCAAAGAGAGTGGAAGCAGATATTGCATCAGAAATATTTAAACCGTTAACAACTATAGTATGGTGGGTAGAAGATGTTATTATGGGAATAATACAAGTTACATTAGGAGGAAACTTTTCTGTAAAAACAGGAACTAAACCTGAACAACCAACTACGAAAGAAATGAATGATGCTGTAGCAGGTCATCGCCCATATGTAGTAATAACAGAAAACTATAATACAGGTTGGACTGCTTTGCTTGGTCTTCATAATACCGTTGATTATCCAAATATACAAATAAGTCCAGAAGAAATTTTTGCAAATAAAGTTCCTTTATTTGATATTAATTTTATATCTCCAAATACGACTGAAAAAGAACAACAAGGACAAAATAATCCTACACATATTGCAGTAATAATGAGAGATACTATAAGAAGTTGGTATAATGCATTAAAACTTATAGCTATAGTCGGTTTATTATCTGTACTTATATATCTTGGAATCAGAATTATGTTAAGTTCGGTTGCGCAAAAAAAAGCTGAATATAAGCAAAGGATGTGGGATTGGGTTGTTGCATTAATAATAGTATTTTTTATACATTATATGATGTCTTTTATTTTAGTAATGACAGACGAATTAACAAACTTATTTACAGATGAGAAAGGAGACACTCAAAGTATTATAGTAGATTATTCACCAGGAAGAGATGTACTAAGTTTCTTAGAGCATGGAGATGCAAGTTTTAAAACAAATGTAATAGGACTAATAAGATTTAATATAAATTGTGATGATTTTTTCAAAAAAATGGCTTATCTTGTTTTATATGGAATGTTAATAGGTCAAACGTTTAATTTTGCAAAGATTTATTTAACTAGGGTTATTAATATGGCTTTTTTAACAGTCATAGCGCCACTAATCGCTTTAACATATCCATTAGATAAAGCAGGAGATGGACAAGCACAAGCATTTAATATGTGGTGGAAAGAATATTTATACAATGCTTTAATTCAACCATTTCATCTATTGATATATAAATTATTTGTAGGAACTGCTGCTGTAGTTATGATGCATGGCCAAGATTGGCAAACAGATATAGTTTTTGCAGTATTCTGTATAGCAATTTTTAGATACATACCTAAAGCAGAACAATTATTAAAGAGTTTATTTGGATTCGGAAAAGCTTCAATGGGAACAGTAAGTGGAATGGGAGATATAGCAAAAACAGCTTTAACACATACAGCATTAAATAAATTAACTAGTGCAAATGGAGGACTGGCAAAAGGATTAAAAACAGCATTTGGAGGAGGAGAAGAAAAATCAGATGAGTTTAAAAATGTAGATGAAAATAAAGGAATAAAAGCTTTAGCTTCAATGGGAGGTAGTGCGATACCAGGTGCAGGATCATATCCTGAAATGACTGATAATCAATCACCTTCAAATGGAGGTGGTTCTCAAGGAAAGCAAGGAACACAAGACTCACAAGATGCAGATCAAAATTCAAATTCTCAAGATGATAATTTAAACACTGGAAATATGAATAATCAAGATCCTCTAGATGATGGAATTGATAATGAGAATGAAGGCAATGGTAACGATTCAAATGCAAATGATGATGTAGAAGATGTAACTGTAAGCAATAATAGAGCAGATATACATGGAGCATTTAAAGATTGGGCAAAAGAAAAAGGTTTTAATAATAATAGAGCAGACGTACATGGTGCTTATGAAAATATACTTAATGAACAAGGTAAGAGTAACAGTACTGCAGATGTACATGGTGCAGCAAAACTATATGAACAAGAAAACAAGAAAAAAACAAGTGAATTAAAAAGAGAGCCACCTAAACTTACTGCTAAAAAAGCAAAAAAACTTAATAAAGGAGGAATTGCTAGAGGGTTAGCAAATGTTGGAAAAACTTTAGGGTCAAATGCAGGAAGTTCAATTAAGAATTCAATAGAAAGAGTAAAATCAGATCCTGGATATTATGCAGGAAAATTAGGAAAAAAATTAATTAGAGGATATGGAAGAGCATCTGCTATGTTAGGAGCAGGAATGGTTAGTCTAATTGGAGGAGGAGACTTAAAAACAACTGCAGCAGCTATGGCAGGAGGATACTATTTAGGAGGAAAAGCAATGGATAAAGTATCAGATACTGCTAGAAAATTAGGTATCCAAGATGCTTTTAGAGAAGGAAGAGAAGGCTCAATAGAAAAAGTACAGCAAAGACTAGAACAAGAAAAAAATAGAGAAAGGATAAAAAAAGCTCAAGAACAAGCTAAGAAAGCTAAGCAAAAAATTCATAGTAAAGAGATTCAAGATAAATTAACTTCTAAATATGGAGCTAATAAAAAAGCTTATGAGGAAAGATATGAAAAGTTAATGGCAGTACATGGAATAACAGATTTTTCTGATGCAGAAAAAGTAATGAAATTACAAGATGACATGAAAGACAAGGGAAGAGAAGTTAATGATTCTACTGCTGTAAATATATTAAAAATGAGTAAAGAAATGACTGAAAAAGATTTGTATGAAAATGAAGTAAGAATGAATTTCATGAAGAACTTATCTAAAAAACTACAAGACAATACAGGAACAAAAAAGAAAGATGCTGATTTGGCTGCTCAAAATTCTTTATATATGATAGATTTAATGCATAGTTATAATGATTAGTGGAAATATAAAAACTTTGAGTTAGAATTATATAGGAGAGTAATTCAAAATGTGGAAAATACAGAGATATATTAATCAAAATCGAGTTAAGATTATTATAGCTATATTTACAATTACTTTTATATTTAGTTTAATTTATTCAATAAGAAATGCAAACATGACAGTAGAAAATAATATAAAGTACAGTAATATAGAAATAGAAAACATAAAAATTGTAGAAGAATTTATACATGCATGTTACAGTAATGAATTTGAAAAAGCCTATGGTATATTATCAAATGACTGTAAAGACAATATTTTTCAAACTGAAAGTAAATTTGAGGAAGAATATGGTAAAAAATCAGGAATTAACTTTGGAAAAAAAGAAATAGAAAGATTAGATGAAGATAAATATAAAATAACGTATGAAATTTTTCCAGAAGTAGATTATAATAAAGAAAATAAAAGAGAAGAACTTTTTATAGATGTATATACAGTGGTTATTGAAAATGGACAGAAAAAGTTAAATATAAATAATTATATTGGGGAAAAACAAATAGGAAAATCAACAGAATTTATGGAAAATAGAATAAAGGTAGAAAATAAGCAAATATATTTGAATTATGAAATATACAATATTTCCATAAAAAACAATGCACAAGAAAATATTTTCTTAGATTGTAGTAAAGATTCAACTTATGCCGAAGATAGAGATAATAATAATTATAATGGTGAATTTGTAAATATCGCTCAAAATAATAATCAAATACAAATTAATAGTAATCAAAACCAAAATATTTCACTAATTATTTTCAAAGATTATAGCACCCAAACATATGTAGAAAAAATTTATTTTAACTTACTGGCACAAGAACAACAGTATAAAATAGAACTTGATTTATAAAATAAGTAGGTGATGATTATATGAAAAAAATACCAATAAAAGGGGCTTATTCTACTTATAAAAAATATAGAGGATTAAAACCAAAGAAAAAAAATACAACATCAACATATGATGGCACAAATGCAACATCTACAAATGTTCAAGAAAATAATTATCAAAATAGTAAGAAAAGTAAAAATGGAACTAAAAATCGTGTAAAAAGTTATGCAAAATCTAAAGCAAATGCTCAAGCAAAAAAAGTGTTAAAAAATAAAGTAGGTAGAAAAAAATTTAAACCAGGTGCTAAAATACCCAATAAATTAAAAAATCCTTTATCTTCTGGAGTTAATCCTATGTCTTCAGCTAAAAACATTGCTTCATCAGCTGGAAAAACGATGGGAAAAGCTGCAGGAAAAGCAGCTACTACAGCTTTAAAGACAGGAGTTAAAGCAGGAATAAGTGCAATAATGAAACATCCATATGTTTTAATAGCGGTTATAGGAGTAATACTATTAATAATACTTTTTTTGAATTTAGGAATAATAGGAGGAGCATCGAATAAAAAGAAAAAGAAGAGTATAAGTGTAGAAAACGGAGCAATGGAATTTATTAAAAGTTGGGAAAACACAGTATTATGGAAAAAAGATTGGGTAACAGGAGCAAATTTAGGATATTGTACAGCAGATGGAAAATATTACATACCATATGAAGATAATTCTATTGGACATAATAATATATCATTTGGACTTACTACCTTTATAGAAGGAGGAGATGCAAGTAAACAAGTACAGCATCCTATATATGGTATGGGATATTACAACTTAGTAGAAGAATTTAAAAATCATGGTTATGATGTAACAACTTTTAATAGTTCAACAAGAGTAGATGTAGAAGCAGCAGATGGAGTTTTAGCAGATTTAATAGATAAAGATAGGGATATTATTGAAAGTTGTTTCCCTGATTTAAATTTTTCAAATAAACAACTAATTGCTCTTATAGACATTCAACATAGATATGGAGCATTTTATAGTACTTCAAATCAAAATGCTTTTAGAGAAGCATTCAATAACTTTGAAAGTACAGGAAATGAGGAATATCTTATAAACTTATCTTTAAGCAACGGAAAGCCATTCTCAGAAAAAAGTAAAATTGCAGATAACTATGGTTGGGATGTAAGAAGAGGGGCTGCAAGATTATATTTAATGACTAATGGAGATTGTTATGCAGGAACAGGAGAAATAATTGAGGTAGAATCATATGAAGAGTCTTTTATAGAAGTTTCAGAAGAAGGACAAACACAAACAGATATAAACTTAAGTTGTAAAAACGTATCTGCACTTATAGAAAAATGTAAAATAGTAGATGATAAAGTTAATATATCTGGAAGTATAACAGGAGCAGTTTCAGCACCTGATAATACTGTATATCTATTTGAATTACAACCATCTGAATATCCTATAAATGGAATAACAGGGAAAACACCAATTGCACAAACAGCTAAATCAAGCAGTTTTAATTTTAATATTGATTTAAAAGATGGAACTACAGAAACAAAATTATATTCAAAGTTTATATTAGCAGTAAAGCAAAGTGAAGGAAATTATACAACAATTTCAGAAGCATGTTATATTACAAATCCATATGCTCTTGCAGAATCAAACAGAGCATTTCCTACACCAGAAACTAAAAAAGGAGTAAGATATGATGCAGGAGGAGAAGCAGATTTAGAATATGTAGAAGCAAAATGTGTAGGATTCAATTTACGTCTAGATTTTTTATGGGGAGGAAGTTATCAGTATACATATAACGGTAAAACATATGGATTTAATGATTCATATGTAAAGGAATTAGATAGAATTTTTGGTGGTTTTGCAAGTAATGATATGACTACAACGGTTATACTTTTATTAGGATCTGGGTGTACAGCACTTGAATCTCCACATGCAAATGGACCTAAAAACAGCTCTAATTATTCAGCTCTAAACACCGAAACAAAAGAAGGAATTGAAAATGTAACAGCAGCTATACATTTTTTAGCAGAAAGATATTCACCAGGAGGAACTCAAGGAACTTTAGTTGCTAACTGGAGAGTAGGGAATGAAATAAATGATCCAAAATGGAATGGACAAGGAAATCTTGGATTTAATGGTTATGCATTAGCTCAAGCTAGACAAATAAGGATAGTATATAATGCAATAGCAAGTTATTACGGAAATGCTAGAGTATATACTTCGTTAGACCATTATTGGAATACTGATGTGAACGGAAGATTTAATGCACGCGATCTGTTAAAACAAATACAACTAGATATTTGTACAGAAGGAACAATGTTTTGGGAAATCGCATACAATGCTTATCCAGCAGAATTAACTAATGCAAAATTTTGGAATGACTTTAATTATAGTAATTTTACAAATTCTATAGATACAGAAATAATTAGTTTTATGAATTTAAATGTATTAACAGATTTTATGGAGCAAGATTTTATGAGTAATCCAGATGGAAATGTAAAACATTTAATTTTAGCTGAACAAGGATTTACAGCAGCACAAGGAGAAGATGTTCAAGCAGCTGCCTATGCATATTCATACTTCTTGATAGAAAATAATGACTATGTAGATGAATATTTATATCATAGACAAACAGATCATGAAATAGAGATAAAGCACAATCCACTATTTACATTTGGAATATGGGCTTCAGATTTTGGACGAGCAAGACAGATAAGAGAAGTGATAAAAGATATAGATAAACCAAATGCAAAAACTAAATTTGAGTACTTATTACCAATAATAAACAATGCTACAAGTTGGGAACAACTAGGAGTATAAGTTTTCAAAGGAAAGGTCTTATAAAACAATGAATAAAATAAAAAAAATACTTATAGGAATTTTTATAATTATAATAATTTTAATTGTTTTAATATTAGTTTTTTACTACATAAATAAAAATAATATACGAAAAGAAGAAGCTTTAAAAAACAATGAAAATAAAGTAGATATGGTTTATGAATATGCAAAGCAAAATAATATATATAAAACAGAAGAGAATATAGAAGCATTAAAAGAAAGTATTGCAAATAGATTTAAACTTTTAGAAGATGAAAATAAATTTTTTGAAATTAATAATATAATACAAAAATATTACGAAAATTTAATATTAGAAAAAGATCAAGTTATATATGATTTATACGATAAAGTTTATATAAGACAAAAAGCACTTACAAAAGATAACATGAGTATGAATATGCCATATGGAAATATTACTTTTATAACTCCCCTAAAAATTTATTATAAACAAACAGATACTAATGAATTTATGTATATTGTACAAGGATATACATATCAAAAAGAAGAAAAACAGTACATTATTATAAGACAAAATGTAGAAAAACAAATATTTTCAATTATACCAATAGATGAAAATAAGTATAATGAATATTTAACAAAAGAAGGAATAGATGGAATAGAAAATTTAGAAGAAAATTCAAACAATAAATATGAAAAAACAGAAATAAACGAAGAAGAAATAGCAAGAATGCTCTTATCAAATTTCCAATATTTAGCAGAATATCATCCAGAAGAAGCTTATTCTTTAATAGCATTAGAAACAAAAGAAAAATATAGATTACAAGAAGGAAAAATAGAAGAAAAAATAACTAAAAATATAAAAAATACTTCACTAATATCTTATGAAAGACAAGAAATAGAAGGCACAGAAATTTATAAAATCATTGATGAGAAAAAAAATACTTATGAATTTACACAAAAAAGTATCTTACAATATAGTGTAAAAATAGAAATAAATCAGCAAGAATAGTTTTACTTTTATAAAAGGAGTAGAAATGAAAGACTATTATGAAATATTAGAAGTTAACCCTAAAGCAAGTAAATATATAATTGAAAAAGTATATAGAATACAAGTAAAAAAATTTCATCCAGATTTACACCAAGATGAACAAAAGAAAAAAGAATGTGAACTAAAAATAAAGGAAATAAATGAAGCTTATGAAATTTTATCAGATGATGAAAAAAGAAAAAATTATGATATATCTATGAAAGAATTAAAAAATAGAGAATTAACAGATAATGAAAGATTTATTTCTATACAACAAGAAAATATAGAACTGAGAAAAAAAGTACAAGAACTAATTAATAGAAATGATAGCTTAATACAAAAAAAAGAAGAACATAAAAGAAATGATACTGTAAGGCAAATCAAGATTGAAAATACAAATAAAAATTTTGCAAAAAATAGATATAAAGAAATAGTTATAGAAAAATTAAAAAGTTTATTAGCTCTATTAATTACCGCAGTAATTATTATAAGCATTCTATGGATTTGCTATGCTATACCAGAAATAAAAGAGTTTATTTTAAAAGATATCTTTATGATTAAAATTTAAAGAAGGGGGGAGTATAATTTTGATAGTAAAGAGTTTAATGAAAAGATTTTTAATTATTTTTAGTTTATCAATAATTTTTCTTTTACTATTTAATCTTAAGGTATATGGAAAAACTTTAGAAGTTGATGGGCAGAAATACGAATTTCCAGATACATATATAGATTGGGAACATGAACTCAATTTTGAAAAATATTATGATGACTTAGATTTTGAATCTTATAAAAATTTAGAAGATAAGGGACATAATGAAATTTTAGCAAAATATAATTATGATATGGAATTGGAGGAAGCTGCTTACTTTTGTTTAAAATATGGGGAAAAATATTTTAACAAAGAGTATATTTCTTTGAAGACTTTAAATTGGGTATATGCTTTTTTAAAAAAAGACGATGCAAAATCAGAAAATTTTGATAAAAATATTTTGTTAAAAGCACAAGAAATGATAACAAATGTCGCAGTATATAGAGGATCTGAACTTACTGATTGGAGAGAAGATGTTAAAGATGAACAAGAGAATGTAAGTGAAGAAAAAAAGAAAGCTGCAGATGATGCTTGGGCTAGATTTCAAAAAATAAAAAGTACTACTAATTTTGATGAACTTTCGCAAGATGAGTTATATGAAATTAAAAGTGAATTAACAGATATAGCAATGATATTATTAGATGCAAAGAGAGATGCTGATGCAGCAGAAGTTAGAAATTTTCAGGGCACAACTACTGAGACTATGGAAGAAAATGCAGAAGAAGAATATGAAGAAGAAAAATATAGAGAACCAGACTTACTAATAGGAAAAGGCTCTAAAGAACATTCTGTAGATGAAATAATATCAGAGGCAAAAAGTTGGGATGAAAGTACACGGCTCTACAATAGTTGATGGAGCTAGTATATTAAATGTATCAAAAACAATAAGTAATATTTTGCTAACATTGTCAATAGTTATAGCAGTAATTCTAGGAGCATTTATTGGAGTCAAAACAATGATAGCAAGTACTGAAGAAAAGGCAGAAATAAAAGAATCCTTACTACCTTATCTAATAGGTGCAGGAATTTGTTTTGGAGCTTTTAGTATATGGAGTATTATAGTAACTTTAATTGAAAATATAGCATAGCAAACTTAGAATAAGGGGTGATAGTTTGAAAGAAAAAATTTTCATAACTATGTGTGCCTTCAGAGCGAAGCGAGAAAGGAATGAAATTTAATATGAAGAAAAAAATTTTACTAATAATTATTATATTTTTCTTTTCTATATTAGTATTTGCAAGAAATAGTTATGCTGTAGAATTAAACTGGATATTCCCTTTAGATTCATATAAACAAATTAGAGATCCTGTTGGACCAAGACCTGTAAAGCCAGTAGCTGGAGTAGCAGATTTTCACCATGGAAGAGATATTTCTGCAAATCAAGGAACTCCTGTTAAAGCAGTACAAAGTGGTGTAGTAGAATATATTGGTGATGGAAATGATATAAATAATGGAGGCTGTGGTCTACAAGTTTGGGTATCACATAATGGTGTTTATAAAACTATGTACAATCATCTTTCTGTAATTTCAGTTCAAAAGGGACAAACAGTTACACAAGGACAGGTGGTAGGACAGGTAGGTTCTACAGGACTATCTACAGGTCCACATTTAGATTTTAGAGTATATTTAGAAGGAGCAAATTGTAAATATGATAAGGTAAATGGAGAATACTTAGAAAGCGTTGGAGAAAATGCAGGATGCTATATTGATAAACAGGGGCAAGTTTTTCCAGAAGTTACAATTATTTATGGGCAGGGAGGACAAGATAATCTTACAGGAACTACAAGTATAAATACAGGGAATAGTAGTAATAATTCTAATGAAAATACTGAAGAAGAAAAAGATTATTATGGAGTAAAAGAAGAAGAGAAATATAGAGAAATAGAATTGTTACAAAAAGAAGGTTCAAAAGAACATAGTATAAATGAAATATTATCAGAAGCACAAGCATTTGTAAGCAATTTGAAAGATAATGACGGAAACCTATCAACAGTTATAGTTGGTGGAGCATTAATAAATACATCAAAAACTATCAATAATATATTAATGACTTTATCTATTATTATATCAGTAATTTTAGGTGCTTTTATAGGAATAAAAACAATGATTTCAAGTGTAGAGGAAAAAGCAGAAATAAAAGAATCTTTAATTCCATATTTAATAGGAGCAATGATTTGCTTTGGAGCTTTTAGTATATGGAATGTAACTGTAACCTTATTAGAAAGTATATAATTAAAAGTATACTAATATTTATTGTTAATATTACATAAATTGTTACAGTTCAGTAAAAAAATTTTTTAGGCTTCAAAATGCTTTTTCAGGCTTTTTTATAAAAAATTAGACTTAACACACATTGAATAACTTAATGATTTATGTCCTTACTGAACTGTAACCATAAATTGACACAATTTATAAAAAACTATTGAAAAAAAGCTAAAAATAATATATAATTAATAAAGAAAGAATTTTTATAGTAAACATTTATAAAACATAAAAAAAGTTTTATAAGTTAATGTTTTTATAGGAATCTCCTTATATCATACTCACTACAAAAATTTTCTATTTATAAAAAATAATAAAATGTATAACAGAAAGGAGAGAACTATGCTAAAAAAAATAATTTATATCTTTATTTATATAAGTATAAGTAGTATCGTAGTTATGAATACTATGGTTTATGCTAAGCAAGAACCAGTTGATGATGGAGTAACTAGTCAGGAATCGCAGTCATTAGAAAAATCAGATACATCAAAACAATCAACTAAAGCAGAAGAAGATGAGGAAGATACTCAAGACACACAACAACAAGATGTATCTGGAAGTATAATAGAGCGATACGGATTAGATAAAAGTCAATTTAAACCAAATACAGGTAAAAGTTCATTAGTTGAACCAATTTTAGGAAAAGCACTAGGAGTAATAAGACTTATGGGAATAGGGATAGGAATAATATGTATTTCTATTATGGGAATTAAGTTCATGTTAGGTAGTGTTGAAGAAAAAGCAGAATATAAGAAAACTTTTGTAAATTTTACTATAGGAATATTAATATTTAATGGAGTTATTATAATAGTAAGTCTAATTTATAGTACTTTAAACTATGTGAATTTAAACCCATGGGCATAAAAAAGTTATTAAAATTTTAAAATATAAATAAAAGGATGGAGGAAAATATGAAAAATAAATTAACAAAAATTATAATTTTTAGTCTAATAGCCACTATTATGTTTAGTTTTTGCATGCCTATAGTAGTAAATGCTACTGACGTAGCAGGGATATCAATAGAAGATGGCAAAATAGGAGCTGACTCAAATGGTGAATTTAATACTTTATTAATAAATATACTAAAATTAATTAGAACAATTGGTATAGGTATTGGAATATGTGTTATTGCATATTTAGGCATTAAATACATAACAGGCAGTGTTGAAGAAAAAGCAGATTACAAAAAATCTTTTATACCATTAATAGTAGGGATTGTTGTTTTAATGGGAACATTACAAATTGCATCAATGCTATTTAGTTTAGGTTCAGGTGGTAGTGCATCATAAAGATAGAGATTAGTATGACTAAAAAATAGATAATTATTAATTTAAGTAAAGTTATATAGATTACTAAAATTTATATAACTTTATTTTTTTGTATAAAAATCCCAAAAAAGTAAATAATATAAAAGAAAAAACAAAGAAAGGAATGATAAAAATGGCAGATTTATCACAAGTTGAATTACAACACTTAAGACATCTAATAGGTGCACACGAAACAGCATATCAAAAATTAAACACATATTCAACACAAGCAGTTGATCCACAAATTAAACAAATATTTACAAAAGCAGCACAAGACAGTCTAAATACAAAACAAAAATTAATGACATTTTTAAATAATTAAAAAGAAAGGATGAGTTTAATGGAAGAAAAAACAATGGTAAATGATATTTTAGGTAGTGTAAAAGCAGATTTAACAGCATATCAAACAGCAATATCTGAATCTGAAAATATGCAACTAAGACAAACTTTTCAACAAATAAGAAATAATGACGAAAGTTTTCAATATGAGCTATTTAAAATAGCAGAAACAAAAGGATATTATAAACCTGCACAAAAAGCTACAGTTACAGAAATTCAAACAGTAAAAACAGAATTACAAGGATAATTTTAAATATTTGACTATCTTATTAGATAGTCTATTTTTATATATTAGGAAAGCCATTGTACACAATTTTACTTGTGTAAAATTGGCACAGAACAAATTTACTTAAAAGCCAAAGAGAAAGTTAAAGTTTGTATTAAATCAGGGCTTTCCGATTTGTTTTTGTATAGGAAACCCTATGAAGCTTTTTAGTTAAGCAACACAAAGTGAAAATAAATATTATTTATTTTATTTTCAGAAATTAATGAAAATAAAATTTTTTTAAGCTACGTAATTTAAAGGATATTTACAGATTTAAGTATTTAGAAGTATGGAAAATATAGATTAATACATATAATTGAGAAAAACAGAGAAAAACTAAAAATAATAAAGATAAACTTAAAAAAAACGTAAAAACTTACGGAAAATGAAAAAAACCAAAATTTGCATTAAAACTTGTTTTAAAATACAATAAAACCAATATGTACAAAGGAGAGTATTTAATGTTCAAAAAAGTAATAATACATACTAAGAAATCAATTAAAATGATAATATTATCAATGATTGCTACTTTTTTAATAGTAGGGGTAGTTGCTTTTTTATACAAACCTACATATAGTGTTAGCATAAATGGACAACAAATAGGATATACATCAGATAAAAGTAATCTTCAAAAAAGAATAAATGAGTATATAGAAAATGGAGATGGCGGAAATACTGCTTTTGTTCAAGTAGAAAACTTGCCAGAATATAAATTATGCCTTTTAAAAAAGGGAATAGTAACAAATGATGATGAAATATATGAAAATATTAAAAATCAAGGGATACCATATTATAAATATTATGCAATATTAGAAAATGGAGAAGAAAAAATATATGTTTCAACTTTTGAAGAAGCAGAAAGTATAATAAATCAGTTAAAAGAAAAAAACAGTACAAATAAAGATAATATTTCAATTGCAGAAAAATATGAAACACAAGTAAAAGATTTTGTTTCTACGGAAGAGGCTATTTCAAAGTTATATGTAGAGCCACCAAAAGATGTTTATGTTGCAAAAACTACTGAAAAAAAGGGAACAGTAAATACATCTTCTAAAACTTCATCAGGAAAGGTGTCATTAGGATTAGCTCTTATAAAGCCTGTGTCTGGAACAATAACATCTAGATTTGGAGCATCTAGTAGAATAAGAGTGTCATCACATACAGGATTAGATATAGCAACAGCTAAAGGAACACCAATAAAAGCTGCAGCTTCTGGAACAGTTACATTTTCAGGATATAAAGGTTCATATGGATATTTAATAGTAATATCACATGGGAATGGAATTCAAACATATTATGGACATTGTAGCAAACTATATGCAAAAGTTGGACAAACAGTATCTCAAGGAGAAACTATAGCAGCCGTAGGTTCAACAGGAAATTCAACAGGACCACATTTGCATTTAGAAGTAAGAGTAAATGGAGTTGCATATAATCCTCAAAATTATTTGTACTAATATAAAATTTTTTTAAAATTATTTATTAGATATATTAAATAAACAAGTGTAATTTATTAATAATAGTATATAAAAAAAGCAGATATAAATTAATTATAAAGAATTTATATCTGTTATTTTTTATATATTAGGAAAGTCATATTGACTTTCTTTTGAAAATAAAATATTTAATATTTATTTTCACTTTGAGTTGCGAAACTAAAAAGTTTCATAGTGTTTCATATAACATCAATTATTGCACACAATTTTACTTGCATAAAATTGAAATATAATATTACTTTGCACAAAAATATTTAATTCCATTAGATAATGCATTCTTCTTAAAAATAATAGTACCATGCTCAATTAATTTTCTTTCAAAAACATTATTTCCACTAACAATTTTTCCAAATTCAGAAATAGAAGAAAAGAAATGTTTTAAATCAGGATATTCTGTATTAATATCATTAAAAACTAGATAATATGTATTTTTATATAAATATAAACTAACTTTTTTAGCTAATTTAGAAATATTAGAAATACTAGAAGAAGATAAAAATTCGCAAAATTTAAAAAATTCTTCTATATCTAAAAAAGAGTATATAGCAAAAGCTCTAGAAAAATTAGATGTTTTTCTTCTTACTCCTACTAGTTTTTTCTTAATAGTTGGAGAACTTTCTACATCTGGTGCATATTTAGTAATAGTAAATACAAAAATACCATCCATAGAAGAAAAAGCTTCAATTAACAATTTGCATCCTTTAGTAACAAATCCAACTTCTTTTTCAGCTTGATTTAGCATTTCTAAAAAAATCGTCTGAGACTCAATAGCTTCTGCCATAAATGTATGTAAATCAATATTTTTTTCTTTTAAATCTTCAGTGCTAATAATTATTCTAATTTTATTATCAGTTAATTTTTCTATTTTCATTAAAATCCTCCATATCTATTTCTATTATACTACTAATTATATAATATGAAAAGGTACAATTTCTGGCAATTTGTACAAAGAAGATATACTAAAAGTTAAAAGTATATAAATAAAATCTTAAAAATCTTTTGTACAAAATATTTCAAAAGCTTGTACAATACAGTAGAACAATTATAACATATAAAAAATTATAGTTCAAGGTACATTTTGTGAACTTTAGGGTAAAAATAAAACAATTCATATAATTACGTAAACATGACTATAGAAAATGCTATAGCTTAATAAAAATAACCTACACCTGTGGAAAACTATTTTGAAAATCGACTTAAAAATGAATAACTATAAAATTTTTAAAAATCAAGATAAAAAAGTAGCAATATAATAAGTTTACTCTTTTTTGCAGCCAAGAAAATGCAAAATTTCACAAAATCAAATAATTATGGTATAATAATAGTAGTATTTATTTTTATTTAAGGAGGGAATTATATGCGTAGTTTAGAGAGTAGAAAAGGAAAAGTTTTAGATTATATAAGTGATAATGAACTTGTTATACAAAAGGTTAATAAAAAGTTAGGAAATAGAGATGGTTTAGGTACTTTAAGCCCAGTAAACATTGATTCTGATACACTATTAGCAGAGATTGATCAGTTATTAGGAGAGGAAGGAGATATATCACAAACAGAAGCTGATGTTGGATTAGATGGTGTTGATGAAGGTTCTGCATTAGATAAATTAAAACAACTTGGATTATTTTCAGAACAGGAAGCTGGCAAAACAACACTACTTTCAAGGCTAAGTGAGAAAGAAAGAGCAGAAGCACATGAAGAGGCACTAGAAAGTATACAAAGAACGGCGGAAGAATTGAAAAGTTTATAATATTTGGAGGTAAATATGGAAGATACATACGAAAAAGCATATAAAGAAGTAATAGAATTATTAAAATTTTTCCCAAAGGAATCAGTTAGAAAAATTCCAAAGGAAAAATTAAAATTATATCTTAGAAATATGGATAGAACATATGATTATCAAGTTGATATAACAAAGTCATTTGATGAGCAAAAAATGTCAGAAAAAACAAAAGCAATTTTTGCTAATATTTTTAGAGATTATTGGGCTACCGATTATCAAAGAGAAAGAATATTAGCAAAAGAAAATTATGACAAGCAAAAAAGAGAAGAAGAGAGAAGAAATAAATATAATCCAGATGATATATTTAAAAATAGAAAAAAGTAATTGTATATTTAATTAGATTAAAATGGAGTGATATTATACTACCACTCCATTTCTTCATAGTGCGACAGGCATGTCGTTTAGCTAATCGGTGAAAGTCCGTAGTGGAGGTAGATATCGCCAACCATATAGAGAAGCACAAGCTATCCATCGTGAGGTGGAAGTGGAGGAAGTGTGTATCAAAATCATGGCTCGATGTACAAAAACTTGATATTAAGGCTGTATAAGAGGGTAAGGCTACTTTACAAGTTGTATTTGTCAAGTGAAAAATGGTCCACTTTGCAATTAGAAATATTGGCTTTGCCCAAACCCAATCTCCAGAATAATTCTTTTAACTTTGGCTATAATAGTTATATCGACGGAATAATTATATATAATTTATTTTCTAAAAGATTTGGCTATAACGGAATAAGATAACCATTCTCATGCTAATTCTTTTTCTTTTTACCATTTGACTGTTTCTTCATATCTATGGCTTACATCTCTTGATAAATCTAATATATGTGTTTTATATGCTAATCTGTCTACCATTGCTAATGATTTTAATGATAAATAACAAAAGTATTGATATATTAATATTATTTGGCAAAACATAGCAGGGGTTTAACAATCTGGGTCTTGCCTGCAAAATATTAATATATCAATACTTTTGAGTAATAAGAAGTGAAAAATCCTTAACTAGTAACTGTTAGCATTAGAAAATAAAAAATACACTTGAAAAATTTGTAAAATCAATATATAATAACAGAGGAAAAAATAAGAAGTTCTAGAAGATAGAAAAGCATATGAAACTTTTTGTTTCGCAACTAAAAGTGAAAATAAATATTATATATTTTATTTTCAAAAGAAAAGAGGAAAAACCAAAAAATGAAGAAAAGGTTGAGAAATAATTTAAATTTTTTACAACCAAAATTTGTGCCTTAGGAAGGAATGATATTAAAAATGGCAACGAAAGATAAAAATATATGGATACTATTAATTTTTATATTATCAGGATTAGTAATAGGGGGACTATTAGGAGAACTTGCCTCAAAAGTAGATTGGTTATGGTGGTTATCTTTTGGACAACAATTTGGGTTAGAAACACCATTAGTACTAGACTTAAGTGTACTAAAAATAACATTTGCTTTATTATTTAAAATAAACATATCAAGTATTATAGGAATGGTACTTGCTATATTTATTTATAGAAAAGTTTAATACATATCAAAAAATACAATTTAAAGCTATTAATAAACTAAGATATTTTATATCAAATTATACATAATATAAATTGATATATACAAAAAATAAAAGGGGTAAATATAACAAGAAAGGAACGAAATATTTGCCTATAAAAATAAAAGAATTACCAAAATCAGAAAGACCATATGAAAAAATGGAACTTTATGGAGAAAAAACGTTATCTAATGCTGAATTATTGGCAATAATAATAAAGACAGGGACAAAGGACGAAACATCTGTAGGCTTAGCACAAAAAATATTAAGTATAAAAAAAGAAGAAAAGACTGTTGATGAATTAAATTCTTTAAGAAATATAACTATAGAAGAACTAATGCAAGTAAAAGGAATAGGAAAAGTAAAAGCTATTCAATTAAAAGCAGTATGCGAACTTGCTGTAAGAATGTCTAAACCGTCTAATTATAAAAAAATTAAAATTAAAACACCAGATGATTTAGCAAAACTAGTTTTGAATGAAATGAGGTTTGAAAAAAGAGAAATAGTAAAAATAGTAATATTAAATAATAAAAATCAAATTTTAAAAATGAAAAATATTTCTATTCGGAGGTTCTAATTTTGCAAATGTAAATATCAAAGATATTTTAGTAGAACCAATAAAAATGCAAGCACCAAAGATAATATTAATACATAATCATCCTTCAGGAGATGCAACACCAAGTAATGCCGATATTGAATTTACAAATGAACTATATGAAGCAGCTCAAATGTTTCAAATACAGTTATTAGATCATCTCATTGTAGGAGATTTAAACTATACTAGCATTTTTTCACAAATGCTACAATAAATACAAATAGAAAGGATAGTAAGATTATGAAATTATTTACATTTGGTTCTAAGGATATAGGAATTGACTTAGGAACTGCGAATATTTTAGTTACATTAAAAGGTAAAGGAATAATATTAAAAGAACCTTCAGTAGTAGCAATAGATAGGAAAAGTGGAAATATATTAGCAACAGGAACAGAGGCAAAAGAGATGTTACGGAAGAACTCCGGATCAGATAAAAGCAGTAAGACCACTAAAAGATGGAGTCATTGCAGATTTTACAGCAACACAATTGATGCTTAAAAATATAATTGGAAAAGTAGGAAAAAGATATAGTATAGGAAAACCAAGAGTTGTTGTGGGAGTACCTTCTGGCATTACAGAAGTTGAAGAAAGAGCTGTAGAAGAAGCAGTAATGCAAGCAGGTGCAAAAGAAGTATATTTAATAGAAGAACCAATGGCTGCTGCAATAGGAGCATCTTTAGATGTTGGAGAACCAAGTGGTAATATAATTGTAGATATAGGAGGAGGAACAACAGAAGTAGCAGTTGTTTCTCTTGGAGGTATAGTTGTAAGCCATTCTCTAAGAGTAGCAGGAGATGAACTTGATGAAGATATTGTAAATTATATAAAAAGAGAAATGAATTTAGCAATAGGTGAAACAACAGCAGAGCAAATAAAAATACAAATAGGATGTGCAATGCCATTAATGACAGAAACTGTAATGGAAGTAAGAGGTAGAGATTTAGCAGACGGACTTCCAAGAAATATAAAAATAAGTTCTATCCAAGTAGAGAGTGCTATAAAGGAATCTATAAATAAAATAGTAGAAGTAGTAAAACTTACACTAGAGAAAACTCCTCCAGAATTAGCTTCTGATATTATGGAAAAAGGTATAGTTTTAGCAGGAGGGGGAGCATTAATAAAAAATCTAGATAAATTATTAAGCTTAGAAACAGGAATGCCAGTATATGTAGCAGAAGAACCTTTAGACTGTGTAGTAAGGGGAACAGGAAAAACTTTAGAAGATTTAGAAAGACTAAAAACAGTTTTAATAAATGCTAGGAGAAGAAAGTAGAAAATATACAATTAAAAAGGAGTAAATATGCAAAGAGGTAGGAGAGAACGGATATATAGGAATTATTATAACTATAATAATATTAGTTGTGATTGTTATATTTTCAAACAATGACAATGGTAACTTATCTTTTTTTGAAACCGTTGCAAACAATTTAGTAATGCCTATACAAAATGGAATGACTTATATAAAAAATAAAATAAGTGGAAATAGTACATTTTTTCAAGACATAAGCAATTTAAAAGCAGAAAATGAACAATTAAAAGAAGAAAACAGTTCTTTAGAAAAACAATTAAGAGAGTTAGAAAATATAAAATCAGAAAATGAAACATTAAAAGAATATTTAGATTTAACAGAAAAATATGGAGAATATAAAACTATACCAGCATATATAATAAACAAAGATATCAGTAATTATGCAAAAACAATAGTAATAAACATAGGATCAAATGACGGTGTAGAAGAAAATATGACAGTTATAGGAGACGAAGGTTTAGTCGGACATGTTATATCTGTAACAGAAAGTACAGCAAAAGTACAAACTATAATAGATACATCAAGCTCTGTAAGTGCTTCTATGAGCACAACAAAAGAAGCGATAGTATGTAAAGGAACATTAGAAGAAAAATCAGCATTAAAAGCTATGTATATACCTACAGAATCAAATATAATACAAGGAGATAGTATAGAAACATCAGGATTAGGAGGAATATACCCAAAAGGTATACATGTTGGAACAGTAAAAAAAGTAGTAACTAGCCAGAATATAATAGACAGATATGCAATAATAGAAACAGCAGTAGACTTTGATAAATTGGATTCTGTCTTAGTAATAACAAATAAATAAAGGAAGGAAGTAAACAATTGAAAAAGGTATTAATAACAATAATATTAGCTTTAGTGGCATATATAATCTATTTTCTACAATCAAATTTTTTCAATTGGTTTACTATTGCTGGCATAAAACCAAACTTATTTATATTACTAATATTGTTTATAGGGCTATTTGGAGGGAAAACATTAGGAACAATATATGGAGTAGCTATAGGATTAATAATAGATTTGTTATTAAGAAATCAGATTGGAATTACTGCAATTTCACTTGGGATAGTTGGATTTTTATCAGGAATATTTGATAAAAATTTTTCGAAAGATAGTAGAATAACTATAATGATTATGACATTTGCAGTTACTATAATTTCAGAACTAATCTCTTACTTAGCAAATTATTTTATATTCAGTATAAATTTTGAAATTATGGCTTTTATAAAGATAACATTAATAGAAACAATATACAATTTAATGATAACAATAATAATATATCCCTTATTTCAAAAATTTGGATATAACATAGAAAATGAATTTAAAGAAAGTAAAATTTTAACAAGATATTTTTAAAAAAGAAGGTGAGGTATTGGGGAAAGAAATAAATAAAAATAGAATAAATCTTAGATTTAATGTATCAACAGTTTTTACGTACATAGTGGGAATTATATTGATGATACAATTATTTAATCTTCAAATTGTCCACGGAGCAGAATATAGGGAAGAATCAAATACTAGACTTACTAGAGAAAGTACATTAGAAGCTACTAGAGGAAATATATTAGATAAAACAGGAAATGTACTTGTAACTTCTGAAATGACATTTGGACTTGAATTATATAAAACTAAAATAGACACAGATACACTAAATCAGGCAATATTAAATATAATAGAAGTTTTAGATAAATATCAAATAAAATATGCAGACTCATTTCCAATATCTATAAATCCATTTACATTTACTATATCAGATGAAAAATTAAAACAATGGAAAGAACAAAATGAATTTCCAGAAGAAATAACTGCTGAAGAAGCTTTTTATAAATTTAAAGATAAATATAAAATAAAACAAGAAGAAGTAGAAAAAGTAAGAAAAATAATAGCAATACGTTATGAAATTGTCCAAAAGGGATATAGTAGTACTAAATCTATAAAAATAGCAGAAGATATTCCGAGAGAAGCTGTTGCAGAATTCTCTGAGAGTTCAGATAAATTTCCAGGAATAAATATAATTACAGAACCTACAAGAGTATATACATCAGGTTCACTTGCTTCTCACATTTTAGGTTATACAGGAACAATAAGTGAAGAAGAGTATAGTACAAGAAAAGATACATATGGAAGAAATGATATAATAGGAAAAACAGGTATAGAATATGTATTAGAAGAATATTTAAAAGGAAAAAATGGAACAAAGCAAATTGATATGGCAGTAGACGGAACAACAACAGCAGAATATATTGCAAAAGAAGCAGTAAGTGGTTCAGATATAGTACTTACTATAGATGCTAATTTACAAAAAATTACAGAGCAAGCATTAGCATCTAATATTCAAAAAATAGCAAGTGGAGGATTTAGTGAAACATATGATGCAAAAAAAGGAAGCTGTGTTGTAATGAATGTACAAACAGGAGAAGTGCTTGCAATGGCAAGTTATCCAGACTATAATCCACAACTTTTTGTAGGAGGTATAAGTACAAAAGATTGGAATAATTATATTAATGATGCAAATCATCCGTTAGTAAATAAAGCTATGCAAGTTTCTTATGCACCTGGTTCAACATTTAAAATGATTTCAGCAATTGCTGGACTAGAATCTGGAGTAGTTTCAACAAAAGAAAGAATAAATGATACAGGAGTTTATAAAAAATATGGAGGAACTTGGAATTGTTGGTATTATACTGATTATCATAGAGGACATGGCTATTTAAATGTTTCAGGAGCTATAAAGAATTCATGTAACTACTATTTTTATGAAGTAGGAGATAGAATGGGAATAGATGCATTAGAAAAATATGCTAGATATTTTGGCCTTGGAACAAAGACTGGTATAGAATTACAATCAGAAACCGCAGGAGTACTTGCTTCAAAAAGTGCAAAATCAGCAGTATCAAAAGAAGCTTGGTATCCAGGAGACACCTTAAATTCTGTTATAGGTCAAGGATTAAATGAATTTAGTCCACTTCAAATGGCTAAATATATAAGTATGCTTGCAAATGGTGGAAAAAATATAGATGTAAGTATAGTAAAAACAATAAGAAATGCAGACGGAACAGAAGTATCAAAAGATGAAATAAACAAATTTGTAAATGAAAAATTAGGAATAGATGATAGTTCAACAGAACAATTACAAATAAACCAAGAAAACTTAAATGCGGTATTAGAAGGAATGAGGTCAGTAACAACTGAAAGTGGTGGAACAGCATATAGTGTATTTAGAAATTTTGATATAGAAGTAGGTGGAAAAACAGGCTCTGCTGAAGCAAGGAATAATGAGGTACATGCTTGGTTTGTAGGATATGCACCATTTGACAATCCAGAGATTGCAATAGTTGTAATGGTAGAAAATGGAGGACACGGTAATTATACAGCAGAAGTAGTAAGAGATATTATGAAAGAATATTTTGGAATGAATACACAAAATGTAGAAGAAGATTTAACAGCAGTTCCTTATTCTGAAATAATAAGATAAATAAATTAATAATATAGGAAAAGAAATAAGTAATAATTTTTAAACTAGAATATGGCCTTAAGAGAGGAATGATGTAATAAATGAAAAATTGTATAAGTATAAATCTAAAAAAAGATGAAATTCTTTTAAAAATAGTAGAAGATGCAAAACAAGAAGAAATAATGAAAGATTTACAAAAGAAAATTCCAGAGTTAAAAAAGTTGTATAAAGAAGAAAAAACTCCAATTTTAGTTACAGGAAAAATCTTAAAAAATAAAGAAATGGATGAAATAGAAGAAGAAATAAAAAAGACAATAGATGTAAAAATAGACTTTGATATGCCAAAATCCTTAGGGCTTTCTAGCATAAAGAAAACTTTCCAAAAAGAGATTGCAATATCAGAAACTAAATTTCATAAAGGCTCATTACGTTCAGGACAAAAAATCGAAACAGAAGGAAGTTTAGTAATTTTAGGAGATGTGAATTCAGGAGCAGAAGTTATTGCATCAGACAATATAGTAGTTTTAGGCAATCTAAGAGGGTTAGCACATGCTGGAGCAAAAGGAAATAAACAGGCAATAATTGCTGCGGGTACATTAGATACAGTACAAATTCGTATTGCAAATATTGTAAGAGAAATAAACCGTGAAGAAGAACCAAGACATAAACAAGCACATGTATTTGTTGAAGATGAAAAAATTATAATAGAATAATTTTAGCTAAGTAAAAGGAGTATCAAACACAAAAAAAGCATGTCATCTTTTACTTCCTCTTGGTATAAAAAATAAAGTAAACCTAATATAATAATATCATCTAAATACAAACTAATACCAAATAGCTCAAAAATAGCTTGGTCTGTATTCGAAGAAAATAACGCATTAAAATTAAAAATTTGTTTTTTGTTTTTATAAAGAGAAGCTCTTTTATGAGACTTCTCTTTTTCATTCAAATTTATATTGTCATTCGAAAATTCTTTAGTATTGTTAGTACAATTTTTATTCTCCTCATTTTTAGAATGATTAAAATCACTTGAATTATTACTATAAATAGGATTTGAGATCTTCGAGTTATATTTATTATTAGGTATATTTTTAGCATAAAATTCTGGATTATAATAGTTAGTATGATAGAAAATGGGATTTCTTCTATAATAAGGATATGGAATTCCGAAATATGGAAATCTAACCATTTTTGTCATTCTCCTTTTTGTCTGTTTTTAACACATCTGCTATTTTAGAAATATTTAATAAATTTACATATTGATCCAATTTTTCTTTTCTACTCTCTCTTAAATAAGGTTTTAATGAATGTAGTAAATTAGAACGGGGATCATTTGTATTATTCATTTTTTCCATAACAGATTTCATCTTTAAGATAGTATTCATGTCAATATTACTAAAATCAAATCCATTTGAATTATTATTAGAACTTGAATTATTATTGAAATTAGTATTTTGAGAAGAATTTTTTTCCGAATTGCTATTTTGCTCATTACTATTTTTTGACATCATATTAGAAAATTGTGAAAGCATTTCTGGAGATATTTGAGAAATAGCCCCTGAAAGATCTCCACTATCTACCAAATTTTTAATTTTATTCATTGTATTATTGTCTATATTAAAATTATCCAATATAATCACCTCTTTAAATTATATGAAATTATATATGTATGTAGAATTAATAATATATAATATGAATAAAATTAAAAAAGTGTAACTGTTAAAATAGAACTGTGGTATGTAGGTAATTTTTATTCAAGAAAATGTAATTCACATACTTTAAAACACTCTCTAAAAAGATTCCCACAATATAGTTAAAAAATAGATACATATCATTTGCAATATAAACATATAAGTGCAGTTGCCAATTGTAAAAATTAGTAACATAAACAGTTAAAAATTTTAAAAAAACATTGAAAAAAATGCAAATACAAGTTATAATATATTATAGAGTTAGTTTGTACAAAAGAAAGTTTAAATAAAAGGGAAAAGAAAGATTTGTAACAAAATTGTAATACAAATGTAATATAAACTTAATATTTATAAAAAAATTTTTATACAAAGAGTTTCCCTAAGTAGAAATTTAGCGAAATCTGTAATAATATATACTTTTTATAAAAAAGCACTTGTAATTTTATGCAAAAAAAGTTTATAGTATATATTAAGAAAGTAGCATAAAATAAAAAGTTAGAGGAGGATGGATAGATGAGAAGTAAATTATTAAAAAGTATTCTTATCGTAATTACAATAATGGCATTAACAGCTGGTAACTTTCTTTTTGTTGGACAAAATATTGTAGAAGCTATTTATGAAGAACTAGAAACTCAATCTACAGCAACCAATCGAAAAGAAGTTAGTTTTGATGCTTATTTTAAATCAGAAGATAAAATAGCTCATAGCAAAAAAACAGATATTTGGAATGAGCAAACAGGATCAAATGAAACAGGAGATATTTTGTATCTGAAATTTAAATTGAATAATTCAGGTATGTTAAATGATGCAAAAATATCTTTTGAAAATGCAAATTTCATATTAAAAGATACACAAACAGCAAAAGGAATATCAGATAATAATAACTCTTTAATAAAAGAAATTAAAGATGGACAAATTTATTTGAATTCTATTACTGTTACTAATGAAATAGAAATTGCAATACCAATTATGTGGGAAAAATCAGATTTAGTTGATGCAAACTATTTTGATAGAGAAACAAAAGTAAATTTAAATGCTAAATATCAAAATGTTTCTGAAAAACAATATGATATAGATGCCCAAAAAACAGTAAGAATGATGTGGACTGCTCAAGGAAGCCTAAAAATATATCAAGAACCAGAAGTATTTAAAACTATTGGAAGTGGAGAAAATAAAAAATATATTCTTCAAGAAGCTATATGGATAGGCATGAAAGGGTTATCAACACCAATAAAAACTTCTGAATTAGAAGTAGATATACCATACATAGAAAATGTTGGTCCAGAAAACATTTCTGTTATTTGTAATGGAAAAACAATTCCAGATGAAAATATTACAATTGATGAACAAACAAGAAAAGCAAAAATTACATATAACAATGTAGAAAATTCACAAGGAAAAATAAACTGGGAAAATTTATCTTTATTTAAAGTAATCTATCAATATCCTTCAGATATAGATACACCAAAATTAGAAATGGCATTAGAAACAAAAGCAACAAATACATATTATTCAACACAAGAGCAAGTAACAACAAGTAGAGTTAGTCAACAAGTAGTTGAAGAAAATACTCTTGAAAGAAATACAATAAATTTTGAAACAAGAGACTTATTTGAAATGCAAGATGATAATGTAACAATAAAATCAGAAGAGCAATCTGTATATAAAGGATATTTATATGAAGGTTCTGAAAATACTACAGCATACAACGAAAATTATAAAGTAGAAGTATCTAGTACACTAGATGTTTCTAGTATAGAAATCAAAAAACAAGAAGAGTACTTTATGAACAGTGCTACTACAGAAAAATATTCAATTAACAATAGTACTTTCTATACACAAACAAAAATAAATAAAACAGAAATGCAAAATGTACTAGGAGAAGCAGGTATTATAGAATTCTATAATGAAACTGAAAAATTAGGACAATTTGATTCAAATACACAAACAGATGAGAATGGAGACATGACAATAAGATATAGTTCAAATGTAAACAACTTAAAAGTAGTAACAACTAAACCAGAAAAAATAGGAACAATAGAAATAAAAAATGAAAAAGCAATATCTGGAAAAACAGGATATTCAAGAGAACAATTAAAACAAATGGATAGTATTCAAACAACAATAAAACTTACAGCAAAAGGAAATTCTAAACAAGAAACATATATAACAAAAGCTTTAAGTTTAAAAGATACAAAATCAGAAGCTACAATACAAATAAGTAATTCAAACTTATCAAGTATACAAAAAAATGAAAATGTTCAAATAGTTGCAACATTATTAACAAATGGAAATCAATATGATTTATATAGAAATCCAACAATACAAATTCTATTACCAGAACAAATTGATACAATAGATGTAAAAAGTATAACTCCAATGAACTCAGAATTAAACAACTTAATTATAGAAAACGGAAAAATGGAAAAAACACAAACAGGAGCAATATTAATTACAATTACATTAAAAGGAGATCAAACAAGATTTGGAAACGATATAAATGAAGGATTAAGAGTAATAATAAATGCAGATATCACAATGAAAAAAGATATTCCTTCATCAGTTGGACAAATAGAAATGACATATAGCAATGAAAAATCTAATACAACACAAAAAATTTCTATACCTGTAAATATTGTTTCAAAATATGGTATGGTAGTTCGTAATGAATTAAATGTACAAGATGCAGGAAATGTAGAAGTATATAATTCAGAAGAAAAAGAAATTACAGTAGGAACAACAGAAGAAAAAGTTTTAGACGGTCAAATAGCAATTGTAAATAACTACCAAGGAGTTGCACAAAATGTTACAATAAAAGGTAACTTAGAAACAAATGAACAACTTACAGTTAAAGATATAACAAGTAGTATACCAAACTCACAAATTACATATGGAGAAGACGGAAAATCTTATGAAATTAAATTACCAAGTAATACTATAGAACCTTCTCAAGTAATAAAGGTAGGATATAAATTATCAGTTCCTCAGGGAATAACAAGTGATATAGTATCAAATGCACTATTAGATTACACAGTTGACGGTAAACAAAATCAAGAAAATACAAAAATAAATATCTTAGCAAAAGATACAAATGTTACACAAGAAAGCCAAGAAAATAATCAAAATACTGAAAATAATAATGATAATATAACAGTAGAAACACCAACAAATGAAGAACCACAAGTAGAAACAAATAATGAAGGACTTGTAACAGCAATACAAGCAACTACAGGAGGACAAAATTTAACAGAAGATATGACTGTAAAAGAAGGTCAAAATATAAAATATAAAGTAACAATAACAAACAAAACAGGAAAAGATTTAACAAATGTAAAAATAAAATCTAGTCAAACAAATGCAGTTTTATATGATTTAGTAGAAGAAGAAAGAATTAACTGGGATAACATAGTAAACGGCCAAGTAGAAAAATTAAAAGAAAAAGTATATAAAGAATTAGATACTGGAGACAAAGAATATGACACAATTCAATCACTAAGAAATGGAGAAACTGCTACAATAGAATATCAAGTTGTTACAAAAGAAATTGAAGATAAAGATGCAACAACAGTAGGAACAATTACTATACAAGCAGATGATCTTCAAGAACAACAAATAAAAACTTTAGAAAATAAAATAGAAGATGCAGAAATAAAAATGAATATAAAATATTACTATTCAGAATCAATAAAAGTAGGAACAGGAGACTTACTACTATCAAATTTAAGTATAACAAATACTACAGATGCACTTCTTAAAAATGTAGAATTAGAAATAAAAGTATCAGACGGACTAGAATTTGAATCTTCTAAAAACATAGACTATGATGATACAAAAATTGAAATTATTTCAGTAGATAAAAATATTGCAAAATTTAGAATAAAAGAATTAGCAGCAAAAGAAACAACAACAATGCTAATATCACCATATATACATTATCTAGAAGATGTAGAAAATAAAGCAGTAGCAGTAATGGCAACAGCAAAAACACAAAGTGAAAGTGAATATGTATCAAATGTGTTTGAAAAACAAATAAATGAGACAAAAAATAGTATAGAAATATCACAAGATGCAACAATAGCTTCAGGAAATACAATAAAACACAATGATAAAATAACATTTACAATAAATGTAAAAAATGCATCTTCACAAGAAAGAGATGTAACAATAATAGATGACATTCCTATGGGATTAGAAATAAACAAAGCAGTAATGACAAAAAATAATGCAGAACAAGATATAACAGAAAGCGTGCAAGAAAATTCTTTAAATCTTTTTGAAAACTTAGTAGCAGAAGAAATAGTTACAATAAAAGTAGATGCAACAGTTAATACTGCTAAAATTGCAACAGAAGAAGTTTCTAATGTTGTAGAAGCACAAATAGGAGGAAACATACTTAAATCTAATGAAATAACATATAATGTAGATCTTGCAGAAGATCAAGAAATAATCGATCCAGAAGATCCTGATAAACCAATAGATCCAACAGATCCAGAAAAACCAATAGACCCAACAGATCCAACAGACCCAACAGACCCAGAAAATCCAACTAATCCAACAGATCCAGAAAATCCACAAAACCCAACAGAAGAACAAAAAACTTATGTAATAAGAGGAACAGCATGGGTAGATGAAAATAAAAACGGAACAAAAGAATCTTCAGAAGCAAGACTTGAAGGAATAGAAGTAAGATTAGTAGATGAAAATGGAGACTTTGTAAAAAACTCAGACGGAAATATTATAAGTACAAAAACAGGTTCAGACGGAGTATATGAAATAAAAGTACCAAATGGAAATTATACATTAGTATTTATATATGATACAGAAAAATATGGAATTACAGAGTATCAAAAAGAAAATGTAGAAGAAGCTAAAAATTCAGATGCTATAATAAACAAAGAAATGCAAATTGACGGTAATACAAGAACAGTAGCTTTAACAGATACTTTAAAAGTAAACAACCAAGGATTTGACAATATAGATATAGGTTTAACAGAAAGAAAAATATTTGACTTGAGTCTAGAAAAATATGTAAGTAAGATAACAGTAGTTAATAAACAAGGAACAAAAGAATATGAATATGATAAAGAAGACTTAGCAAAAGTAGAAATTCATTCTAAATTATATGCAGGTTCTACAATCTTAATAGAATACAAAATAGCTATTAAAAATGAAGGGGAACTAGAAGGATATGTAAATGATATAGTAGATTACATTCCTACAGGATACAAATTTAGCTCTGAAGTAAATAGTGATTGGTATTCTGCAGCAGACGGAAACCTACATAATACAAGTTTAAGCAACACAAAAATTGCAGAAGGAGAAACTAAGGAAGTAAGCTTAGTACTATCAAAAACATTAACTGAAAACGATCAAGCAGTTGTAACAAATACAGCTGAAATAGCACAAAGTAGTAATGATGCAGGTGTACAAGATCAAGATTCAACCGCAGGAAATAGAAAAGAAGGAGAAGATGATCAAAGCACAGTAAGATCAATTATATCAGTTAGTACAGGAGAGGCAACAATTGGAATAATAGCAATTATAGTAACAATTATAATCTTAAGTATATTTGCATTTATAATTACTAGAAAGAAAGGAGGGGAACTAGGCAATGCAAAAATTAATAAATAAGATACTAGTAGTATTGTTAATGTGCAGTATGATAATAGGAGTTTTCTATACTATATCAAGAGCAGAAATAGATATAAATGGAGAAAAAATAGGCACAACATCAAAACTTGCAGATTATGCAGCTAAAAATCCAGATCAATTTTTAAATATAGATCCGAAACTTTTTGTAGGAAAAGATATAGAAGATAATCCTAGAGACGGAGGAAGTATTGTATGGAGAAAATCAGGTGCTTGTCTATTCCACTTCAACGCAGGTAGCACAAACTTTGCAAGTGTTAGAGTAAGAGATGTGTTAGATATAAATACAGACGGACTTAATACAATAAAATATACACATGAAAATGGAAGTGTAGAAGGCCCTAAAGAATATGCAGATAATCCATATGTAACTGCATTGGCATATTTGCTATATCAACGTTATAGTCTTGATAATCAAGACTGGAATATACAAAGTGATAGTCAAGTATCTCAAGATATAGCAAATTCTGACAACAATGCAATAAAACTAGCAATTAGGCAAGTTTTAGTAATATTAAGAAAACAAGGAGTTTTATCTTCAATAAATAATACATTCTTTGGAGATGACGGAAGCCAAGAACAATTTACTGATGCATCAAAAGAGTGGCTTAGAAAAGCTCTAGAAGAAGGTAAAAACTCAATAAATTACAAAAAATTGGAACAAAAATCAAACAGTGAAGATGCAACATCAGAAGAATTAGCAGAAGGAACATATATAGGACCATTTAAAATGTCTTATAGAAAAGATACAAATGATAATCATGGTGCAAAAGTATCAGACATAATAGTAACAGTTGAAGGAAAAGAATATAATAATTGTACATGGGCTGTAAAACAAAATGGTACATATGTAGATCAAAATGGAAAAGACATTCCTTCAGACAAGGAATTTTATGTAAAAGCACCAGCAGCATTAAGTTCTAAAAAAATACAAGTAACAATAAAAACATCATTTAATAGATATTATGGAAGAATGCTTCTAATATCTGCAACAACTGATGCAAAACAACAATTAACAGCTTTTGTTGGAAAGAAAGAAGTTATAAATGAAGAAATTACATGGGATGTTGAACAATCAGCAGAAATTACTATAAATAAAACAGAACAAGGAACAGGAACAGCACTTGCTGGAGCAAAATTCACAATACAATATAAAGGAACAGGAAAAAATAAAGATAAATATGTAAGTGGAGACGGACAATATTCAGATAAGGAAGTTAGATTAACAACAGATAAAGACGGAAAAATTTATGTAAAAGATTTAATTCCTGGACTATATAGAATAAGAGAAGTAGAAGCACCTGAAGGATATGAACTAAGTTCAAAAGCTTCTCAAACAATAAGAGCTAAAAACAGAGTAAATATTACAGTAGATGTGGAAGATGAAAAAGAAGAAGCACTTATAGGAATTCTAGAATTAGTTAAATTAATAGAAGGAGCAAGCACAGAAACACCAATTGAAGGAATAGAATTCAATATTAAATGGGATGAAAATCAAGATAAAGTTCAAGAGCAAAAAGAGGCAATAACAACTGCAAAAAGTTTAAAAGCAAAACTAGAACAAGAATTAAAAATCTTACAACAAGATCCAACAAAAAATGCACAAGAAATAAGTGAACATGAAGACGAAATATACAACTTAGATATAGAAATTGCTAAAGCTCAAAAAGTAGTAGATTACACTTTTGAGACAACTGTAAAAACAGACAAAGACGGAAAAATACATTTAGACGGATTAAGAGTAGGAAAATATATTATTACAGAAACTGGTAGTGATAATAAATACTTTGAAGTAGGAAATGGAGAAAATGAAAACAAAATAGAAATAGAAATTACAGACAGCACACCTGCACAAAAAGTATACAATAAAAGAACATATATAGATCTATCAGGAATTGTATGGGAAGACGGTCAAGAAGGAAAACAATCTTTAAGAGACGACATCTATACACAAGGTGAGACATTATTAGAAGGTGTAAAAGTAACTCTTAAGAAAGACGGTAATGTAGTTGCTGAAACAACAACAGACAGTAATGGAAAATACTTCTTTGACGGAAGTAAAGACGGATTAAAAATTAGAGTAGATGAATTAGATAAATATAGTGTAGAATATGAATACAATGGAATAAAATATCAATCAGTTATTGCCAAACCTGATTTAGATGAAGGTTCAAAAGCAAATGAAATAGATAGAGCAGAATTTAATAAACAAAATAAAGTAACAGCAAAAACTGAAAATTCAGTTACTCTAGGAAATAATATAACAATAGATTACAGAGATACTTCAACAGCACATCAAAAAGAAATAGTATTTGGTAATACAAAAGTTGAAGAAACATATGGAAACCAAGATGCTGTAAGAATAAGTGCAACAACTTCAGGAACATACAATATTAAAGACGGATATAAAGATCCAGCTCAAAATTCAGTAGATAATATTAACCTTGGATTATATATAAGAGAACAGCCAGACCTTGCAGTAATAAAAGATATTCAAAATGTAAAACTATCAATTAATGGATATAATCACGTATATAACTATGCAAGTAGATTTACAAACCAAGGTGAACCAACAGAAGATAGATTTAATGTAGGTGTAAAATTTGGAAATAAATATGGGCAAGAAAAATATACAAGAGCAATATATAAATCAGATATAGATTTCCAACACCCAACAGAAGCAAGTAGAGACTTACAAGTATCAATTGTATATAAAATAGCAATTAAAAATGAATCAACAACTTTAAACACTTTAGCAAATACAATTGTAGACTACTATGATAGTAGATATACAATAAAATCAGTAGGTACAGAACTAGACGATTTAGGTCAAGTTAAATCAAATTCTAATATGACAGTGCAAGAAGAAAATTATAATAATGAATACAAAAAAGCTTTAATTACAATAGCAGATAATTCAGAACAAATAAAACCAGAAACAACATCATCAATATATGTACAATTTGAATTAGATAAAACAAATGTAGCAAGTATAGTAGCAAGCAATGTAAATGGAGAAGATTTACTTGATAATGTTGTAGAAATACATTCATATTCAACATTTGATACTTCTGGAAATCCTTATGCAGGTATAGACAAAGACTCTGTTCCAGCAAATGCAGTACCAGAAAATCCAGATACACATGAAGATGATACAGATACAGCACCAGCTTTAAAATTAGAATTAGATAATGTAGCAAGAAAAATGACAGGAAAAGTATTTGTAGACTCAACAACAGGAGAATTAAGAACAGGAGAAGTAAGACAGGGAGACGGAGAATACAAAGACGGTGAAGTAGGTGTTCAAGGAGTAAAAGTTACATTAACAGAAAAATCTGGAAGTGGTAAAGTATATGTAGTAGATGCAACAGATGCAAATGGAGATTTCACAATAGAAGGATTTATCCCAGGAAATTATGATGTAACATTTACATGGGGAGATGAGACATATACAGTACAAAATTATAAAGGAACAATTTATAATGATAAAGAAAGACAAAACAACAAAACATGGTATAAATTAAATCCTGATAGTCCAAGATATTCTGATGCAATAGATGATTATGCATTAAGACAAAATATAGATAATGAATTGAAAAAACAACCAAGCAATATTACAATAGATAAAATGAACTCTATAACTCCAGAAATGTCTATAGGTGTAGAATATGAAGAAAATGGAACAATAACTTCTGACGGAACACAAGACGAAGTAGAATTTATTATAAAAAATGTAGACTTTGGTATTGTTGAAAGAGCAAGACAAGTAATGGATATTGATAAATCTGTAAAAACGGTAAAAATTACTCTAGCAAATGGGCAAGTGTTAGTTGATGCAACAGTAGATGAAAATGGAAAACTACAAGGTCAAATATCAGGAGTTAGTGGTGGACCACAACTAGGATTTATCAAAGCAGAAGTTGACAATGAATTAATACAAGGAGCAACAATTGAGATAGGATACGAAATAAAAGTTGTAAACTTAAGTGAATTAGAATATGCAACAGAAGACTTCTATAAATATGGAACTCCAGGAACAGATGCAGATATAGTAAGAATAACACCAACTAAAGTATATGATTACTTAAGTGAAGAACTAGGTGTAGATCAAGAAAGTCTTGACACAGGATGGCAAATTATAACAGAAGAATACTTCAAAGAAGTTACAGAACCTACAATAAATGAAAAATACAACTATAGCGAATGGGTAAAACTTAATGAAGGAACTCTAATAGCGCAAGGCTGGATAGCTTCATATGAGCAAGCAATGAAACAAGAAATAATTGAACAATATAAACAAGAATTAATGAGAATAAGACAAGAAAATTATGCAGGAAGAATAGTTCTTTATACTGAACAATTATCTTCTAAAGCATTAGCACCAGGAGAAGAAAATAGTGTTACACTAAATACTTCTAGAATCCTTGCTAGCACAGATGAAATAGCGTTTGAGAATACAGCAGAAATCGTAGAGGTAGATAAAACAGGAGGTCCTACTATAACACCTGTTTCAGACTCAAAGAGATGGCAAGATGAAGGAGAACTAGTATTTGTTACACCACCTACTGGAGAAGACAGAGGATATATAGAATATATAATTATTGCTATAAGTTCTCTAACATTAGGAGCAGTTGCAATATACTTTATAAACAAGAAAGTTATTAAAAAATAAAATTAAAAATAGGTAATCCATAAAAGGATGCCTATTTTTTTGCATAATAGAAATTTCAATTTGTTCAATGCTGTCAATATGCAAAATAGTAATTATAAAATATAAAAAACCTTACGTAAATAAGGCTTTGAAGAGTTTTGTAAAAATAAAAAAATGTTTTGTAACAAAAAAGTAATATAAATGTAAAGAAACGACTAAAAAACTCAGAAAAAGACTATCCCTAGTGAAAAAAAAGACGAAAAGTGTAATAAAAAAATTATAACCAAAAACTTCTATTGACTAATTTATTAAGGCATTGTAATATTTAATTATATCAATATAACTATTTGGAAGCTGTGTTCAGATAATAGAATTAATGATTAAAAAAAGTCTCAAAAGAAAACGAAAGGGATGAAACAGATGATAAGGAATTTTTTCAAAACTTTATGTATTGTTACAATAATAGCTTTATTAGTTTTGCCAAATTTTATATTTGTGGGAACTAGTATAGCTTATGTTATGTATCAAGAATTAGAAGATCAAACTCAAGAAACAAACAATAAAAATGTTTCTTTTGATGTTTATTTTAAACAAGGGGAAAATATTATACATAGTAATGAAACTAAAATTAGAGATAATGATAATCTCTATATATCAATAAATGTAAACTCAGAAGGTTTGCTAGACCAAGGAAAAATAATAATACAAAATTCTAATTTTAAAATAGATAAAGATAAAATAGAAGATAAAAGAATAAAAGAGGTAAATGAAGAAACAGGAGAAATTTACTTAAATCAAATAGCAAATGCAGATACGCAAGAAATAAAAATTCCAATTTCATTTATAAAAAATCAAGAATTTGTTGAAGAAGATTTTAACAAAGAGACTTTAATAGATTTCACAGGAAAATACAAAACAGAACAAAAAGAGGAAGAAGTAAAAGCACAAAAAACAATAAGAAAGCTTTGGACAGAAGATGTTACAGTAAATTTAACACAAAATATAGAAAAATATATTAATTTAAAAGATTCTAATCAAACAATATTACAAACTGAATTAATAACTCAAGTAGAAGGAGGAGTATTACCAAGGCAAGAAGAAATATTAAAAATACAAGTGCCAGTTATACAAGAACAAGTTCCTGAGGAAGTAATAGTATTGTTAAATGGAAATAAATTAGAAGATACAAATCTTACATATAATTCAGCAGAAGGAATATTAGAAGTTCAAAGACCAAATACAATTACTGAAAGTGGAAAATTTAAATGGGAGAATGAATCTGAAAAATATAAAATTATATATGTATATAATAATTTAACAAAAATAGAATCTAATCTAATAGAGCTAAAAACAGAGCTTACAACAAAACTATATACAAAAGAATCAATAAAAGTAGAAGATGCAAAACAAGAAGAATTAAATCAAAAAGGAAATATAGCAAGTTTAAAAACTCGGAATAACTCCTGAATTATATAAAGGCTATTTATATGCAAAAACACAAGATGAAACAATATTTAGCACTATAAATGAAATAGAAATTACAAAGGCGGATAAGATAGATTATATAGAATTAAATAATAATTATACTAATTTAATTTCACAAAATAATGAAACAAAAGAAATACAAAAAGATGTAAATATTAGTAATAATGTATATTATAAGCAAACAAAAATAAATAAACAAAATATGTTAGATATATTAGGAGAAAATGGAACAATAAAAATACAAAAACAAGACGGCACAGATTTTGCAGTAATAGATAATACAACACAAGAAGATGAAAACGGAGATATCATAATAAATTATGAAGAAAAACAAAATAATATAAAAATTATTACTTCAAAACCTCAAAAAGAAGGAACTATAACATTTTATAATAATAAAGCTGTATTATTAGATACAGAATATGATAAAGAACTATTAAAACAAATAAATATTCTAGAGACTCAGACAACCATACAAACAAATAGAAGTTCTGAAACTATAAAAAATCAAATAAAAATGTTAGACACAAGTACAAAAGCAGAATTAGAAATTAATAAAGAAAATTTATCTACATTAGAAAAAAATAAAGATGTAAAAATAATAACAACATTAAAAACAAATGGAATGCAATATGATTTATATCAAAATCCTACAATTTCTTTGGAATTACCAGAAGAAATAGAAGAAATAAAAGTAATATCAATAGATAAACTTTATGATGATGAATTAAACATCAAAAGTGCAAGATTAATTGAAGAAAATGGGAAAAAATATATAAACATTGAATTTGAAGGAAATCAAACTAAATTTGGAAATGGTATACAAGACGGTATGCAAATAGTAATAACATGTGATATTACACTAAAGAAAGAAAGTCCAACAAAACAAAGTGAACTTATATTAAGATATACAAATCAAAATAGAGAAGAGGGAAATATACAAGAAGAAAGATTAAAATTAAACATTGTTTCAAAATATGGAGTACTTTTATATAACAAAATAGAAGAAAATAATCAAAGGCTTGTTGAAACAGTTGATGATAAGCAAAAAGAACAAGAAATAAAAGTAAATAAAGAAACAAAAACAATTAAAGGACAAATTTCAGTTATCAACAATTATTCACAAAATGTGGAAAACATTATCATAGAAGGAAATGTTGATGAAAATAAAAGTGCAACAATAAATGAAATTACAACAAATATTGAAAATGCAAAAATAGAATATTCACAAAATCAAAAAGCATATAAAATTACAATAGATCAAAATAGTATTGAACCAGCACAATCTGTATTAGTTGGATATAATTTATCAATACCAGGACAAATTTCAGAAGATATAATGTCAAGTGTTAATGTAAATTACAACTTTTTAGGAAAAGAAGAAGAACAATCTTCTAATATATTATTAAAAGCATCACCAGATGAAAGTCTAAAAGATGTAACTACAAATCCAATAGAGGGGTTAGAAACAAAAGTTAAAGCAGTTGTTGGAGATAAACAAATAAATTCAGAAGATACTGTAAAAACAGGAGAAATGATATCTTATGAAATAACTATTACTAATAATACTGGAGTAGATATACAAAACCTTAAAGTAAAAGCAAATCAGACAAATGCATTATTATATGATTTACAAGAAATAAGTTTATCAAATCCTGAGCTTGGAGAAACAGACGTTAAAGAACATATATATCAAGAACAACAAACAGATGAAAAAATATTTGATGTAATTGACAACTTACCTAATGGAGCAAGCATTACTTTAAATTACAAAGAAATTATTCAAGATACAGAAGAAGAAAAAACAGAAGCTAAATTAACATTTGAATTAAATAATACACAAGAAGAAGTTGTATTTATGGAAAATGATATAGAAAAAGCTAAATTACAATTATTAATGGAATACATAAATACTGAGGAAACACCAATATATTCTTCTACAATATTTGAAACAAAATTAAAAATAAAAAATATGTCAGATGAGACTGTAAATAATACAATAGTAGAAGTTACATTATCAGATTTATTGGATGTAGAAAAAATAAGTACATTAAGCTTTGACGAAAGTAAAATAGAAATATTAGAACAAGAAAAAAATAAACTTAAATTAAAAATAAATTGGTTAAATGCAGAAGAAGCAACAGAAATAAAAATAGTACCATTTACAGATAGTTTGTCTTTTGAGCAAGAAAAAGATGAAATAAGTATTATTGCAAAAGCAACTACTGAAGACGCAAAAGTATATACTTCTAACTTACTAAAAAAAGAGCTATTACAAGGTCAAACACATATGGAAATTTCACAAACAAGTAATATAGAAAATGGTTCATATATTAAAACAGGTGATAATATAAAATTTGAAATTACAGTAACAAATCATGATGAAGAAGCAAGAAATGTAAAAATAGAAGATGTATTATCAAATGCTTTTATAATACAAAGTGTTAAATTACAAACAAAAAATAAGGAAGAAGATATTACAGAAGAAGTTGTTCAAAATAGATTTGTTCACAATGGGCAAATAGAAGGAAATAGTCAAATAATAGTAAAAATAGATTCAATAGTAGACACAGCACAGATTACTTCTGATACTGTAAAAAATATAGCAAGTATAGAATATAACAGTATTCATAAAGATACAGAAGAAATTATATTTAAAGTAAAAGAAAATGAAGAACCAGTAGATCCAGAAAATCCAGAAAAGCCAACAGACCCAGACAATCCAAGTAACCCAGAAGATCCAGATAATCCAGGAGGAGATAATAATGATGAAGAAAGTACAAAATATAAATTAAGTGGTGCTGTTTGGTTAGATGAAAATAAAAATGGAACTAAAGATCCACAAGAAAAATTAATATCAGATGTAAAAGTAAGATTAGTAGATTTAGAAGGTAATTTTGTAAAAGATGAAAATAATAATGTAATAGAAAAAACAACAAGTGCAGACGGTAAATATGAATTTGAAGTAAAAAATGGACAATATAGTGTAATATTTATGTACGACTCTCAGACTTATGATATAACACAATATCAAAAAACTAATGTAGATGAAAGTAATAATTCAGATGCAAATGAAAAAACAATTACTATAGATAATAAAGAACAAAAAGTTGCATTAACAGACAAAATTACAATATTAAATAATGATAAAGAAAATATTGATTTAGGACTTATAGAAAAACAAAAATTTGACCTATCACTAGAAAAATATGTAAGTAAAATAATTGTACAAAACAAAAAAGAAACAAAATCTGAAGAATATAAGCATGGGGATTTACCAAAAATAGAAATACACTCAAAACAATTTGACGGGTCAACAGTATTAATAGAATATAAAATAGTAGTAAAAAATGAAGGCGAATTAGAAGGCTATGTAAATGATATTATAGATTATATTCCAACAGGATATAAATTTAATTCAGAATTAAACAAAGATTGGTATATGGGAACAGACGGAAATGTTCATACAAACAGCCTAAGTAAAGAAAAAATAGAAGTGGGTCAAACTAAGGAAATTACATTGATATTAACAAAAACATTAAATTCAGAAGATACTGTAATGGTAGTAAATACAGCAGAAGTTGGAGAAAGTATTAGCACAACAGGGGTTACAGATTATGACTCTGTTGCTGGTAACAGAAAAGAAGGGGAAGATGATATAAGTACAGCAAATGCTATAATTTCTGTAAGTACAGGGATAGAAGAAACTGTGGGAATAGTAGCAATTATAATAACTATAATAGCATTATCAATTTATGTATATATAATAAAGAGAAGGAGGTAGAAAAAAATAATGCAAAAGATGAAAAGTCTTATAAAAATTTTAATAATATCATTTATTAGTATATTTACATTAACTACAACTTCTCATGCAGATATAATGGATGAACTAAAAAAGGTACAGACAGATACAGAGATAGCATATCTTATGTCACTGTATCCGGGATCATTTAAAAATGAACTTACAGTAGGCGTTTTTAATCTTGCTAACATGAGTAATTTAAAAAATGCGATAGACCATGTTGGACAAGGTGGAACTATGTCAATGCAATGGAATAGAGCTGGTGTATGTTTATTTCACCAAAAAAAGGATGCAGATAATGGAACATATAAAGTTTCTGAACTTATGTATTTAAACAGAATTTATGGACAAGAATCAAGTGGTAATTATTTAAGTACAATACAAATTGTAAATTCTTCTAATAAAAATAATAGACCTTCTCCAACTAAAATAACAAATACAACAGAAGCTAAAAAAATAAATGCAATGGCATATTCTATGTGGTATAGATTAAGATATGGATATGTTGAAAATGTTTTAGATGATAAAATAATGATAGAAGGAACAGGAAGAACAACTGCAAATTTCCAATCAAAAGAAGCTTTGCAAAAACTATTTAGAGATTTAAAAGGAACTTTGATGAACCAAGGTGTTTCATCTAGCTTCTTTGGAGAAGACGGATTAGCATCAGGTGGTGATGCATATCAGACAATAAGAGATGAGGCAGAAGCTTATGGAGAAGCTGCAACTAATTATAAAGAAAAACCTGATAAAATATCAGATGAAAAAAATATAAAAGTAGAAACAAAAAATGGATCAACATATATTGGACCTTTCAAATTTTCATATAAAAATAATGACGATCAAAACGATTATAAAAGAATTGTAGGATTAACTGCTCAAAAATTTAATAAAAAAAATGTATACATAGTAAACAGAACAAATAAATCAACATCTGCATCAGCAGTAACTAGTTCAGATCTTGCTTATCAAACTACTGCGCCATGGATAAAATTTAAAGAAGTAAATTTACAAATAAATGATAATGAAAGTTATGTAATAAAAATTGATAAACAACCAAGTAGACCAACATCTAGTAATTCTGATTTACAAACAATGAAAGATAATGAAGAAAATTATTTTAATCAATTAATAAAGCTATATCCAACAAATGGAGATAATAGTATAGTCCAAGAAGATGTAATGCTTGTTAAGAAAAACTCAGACGGTAGTTATACAGGTTTTACAGAAAAGGAAAAAACAAATTTATCAAATGATACTTTTTATATAAAAATAAATGGAACTAAAAATATAGAAAAAGCAACAATAACAGCAAAAACTTCTTTTGAGAAATATTCTGCACTTTCAATGTTACTTACAGGAACATCTGCACAAGCACAATGTAAAGCTGCATATGCAGGATATAAAGAAACTAAAGAAAATTCAGTTACATGGAATTATAGTAAAGCAAATTCATTAGGAGATTTACAAATTATAAAAAAAGATCAAACAGGTTCTAGACTTCCAAATGTAGGGTTTGAAATAAAAAATGAAAAAGGACAATATGTAAATATGTCAACAGATGGAACTATTTCATATACAAGTAGCCCACAAACTTTCATGACAAACACATCAGGAATAATAGAATTAAAAGGATTACAAATTGGCAAATATACTATAATTGAAACAATAAATCCTAATTATGGATATATTGTAGAAAATGTAAAAGTAGATGTTGAAATAGAAGGAAATACTACAAAAATAATTGATAATAAAAAGGAATTATCAGAACTTAGAATTGTAAAAACAGATAGTGAAAGTGGTGCAAGACTACAAGGTGCTAAATTTACAATAAAAATGATAGACGGACCAAGTGATTATGTTGGAAAATATATAAATAGATCAAGTGGAATTGCAACAGAAAGTTCTTATCAAAAAACACCTGTAGAATTAACTACAAATGCAAATGGAGAAATATATATTTCAAATGTTATAGCAGGTACTTATGAAATAACAGAGGTAGAAGCACCAGAAGGATATATTATAACAACAAAAAGTAAAACTGCTGAAGTAGTAAGAGGTAAACAAGAAACAAAAGTAACCTTTGAAAATGAAAAAGGAGAGCCTGAATATGGAAGTCTGCAAATAATAAAAGTAGATGATACAACTAAGGAAAGGTTGCAAGGTGCAAAATTTACTATACAATTAGTAGATACAACATCAGAAAATTCTCAATATAAGGGTAAATATGTAAAAATAAATGGAAGTCCTACAGATATTACATATCAAAATACTCCAGAAGAAATACAAGTTGATTCAAATGGAGAAATATGGATACAAAATTTAGTTGAAGGTGTTTATGAAATTGTTGAGGTACAAGCTCCAACAGGATATATTGCTTCAACAGGTAGTGAAAGAGTTCAAGTAACAAACAAACAAACAGCTACAAAAACATTTGAGAATAGAAAAGATGAACCAGAACCAGAACCAGAACCAGAAACTGGAAATCTAAAAATACAAAAAGTGGATAGTCAAACAAAACAATTATTACAAGGTGCTAAATTTACAATTCAAATGACAGACGGACCAGAAGAATATAAAAATAAATATATAAATATATCAAATGGAACAGTAAGTGAAAACTCATATCAAAATTCTTCGTATATATTACAAACAAATTCAAATGGTGAGATTAATTTACAAGGATTATATGTAGGAACATATAAAATAACAGAGGTAGAAGCACCAACAGGATATATTATCTCAAAAACTAATGAAACTGTTCAAATAGAAACAAATAATACTAAAGAAATTTTATGGGAGAATGACAAAAAGAAAGAGTATGGTCATTTAAAAATAATTAAAGAGGGATCTTCAGGAGAAAAACTTTCAAATGTTTCATTTAATATATTAAGATCAGACGGATTATATGTAAATAGATCTGCAAATGGAACGATCTCTTATTCAAGTACAGCACAAGAATTTGTAACAAATAGTTCAGGTATTATAGAAATACAAAATCTTGAAGTTGGAAATTATAAATTAATAGAAACAGCTAATCCAAATTATGGATATGTTGTAAATAGCATGGAAATTTATATTGAAATACAAGCAAATAATACATTAGAACAAACAGTAACAAATGAAACAAATTTAGTAGCTGGATTAAAAATTAAGAAAGAAGATAATATAACAGCTCAAAAGCTTGAAGGAGCAAAATTTACAATACAAATGATTGACGGACCTAGTGAGTATAAAGGAAAATATGTTAATATATCTAGTGGTTCTGCAAGTAAAAATTCATATCAAAGTTCAGCAGTAGAATTAGTAACAAATTCAAATGGTGAAATAAGTATTAGTAATTTAATTGCTGGAGAGTACGAAATTGTTGAAACAGCAACACCTGATAGATATGAAATTTTAACAAAAACACAAAAAGTTACATTAACTGCTGGAAGTACATCAATTACAGAAATAACTGTTAAAAATAGAAGAAAATATATTGATGTAAAAGGAATTGTATGGGAAGACGGTCAAGAAGGTAAAGGCTCATTAAGAGATGATAAATATACTCAAGGAGAAAATTTATTATCTGATGTAGAAGTTATCTTTAGAAGTGGTAATGTAGAACTAAAAACAACTACAAATTCTAATGGAGAATATAGTTTTGAAAGAGTAGATATTGATTTATTGCAAAATGCAAATATCGAATTTATCTACAATGGTATGAAATTCGAAGCGGTAAGTACTGCTTATATGAAACAAGAAAATGGCTCAAAAGCAGCTGAAATTTCAAGAGAAACCTTTAATAAAGGATTTTCAACAATATCATCAAATAATTTTGGCGATACAAGTATGGCATATTCTTCAAATAGAACTATAGAATATACAAAAGATCAATATAAAAGAAGTATACAATATACAAGCCCAGAAAATTATGCACAAGATAAATATCATATGTCAAGTACAACAAAACAAGCAGGATTTGAAATATCTTCAGCATATGATCCTTATACAGGAATTGCATCAAATATTAATTTAGGTTTATATTACAGAGAACAACCAGATATTGCACTAGTAAATGATATTGATAATGTAAAAATAACTATAAATGATAAAGAATACACATATTATTATGGAAATAAATTACAAGAAAATTTATTTGATGTAGATGTAACTGTTAAATTTGGAAATAAATATGGTTCTATGGCATACACAAGACCAGTTTATCCAGCAGATGTAAATTATGTAGAAGATCAAAGTAAAGAAATGAAAGTATTTGTAACATATAAAACAGCAATAAAAAATGAATCTACAACTTTGAAAATGAAGCCAACAGAAATAGTAAATTACTATGATAATAAATATGCAGGAATAGTACAGTCATGGATAGACGGAAGTAATGAAACTGTAAATTGGAGTCCAAATAGTAAATATGTTAATACTACAAATGCGACACAAGAATATAATTATTCTTATGCAAATATAGATAAAACAATAAATCCTCAAGAACAGCTTACAATATGCACACAAATACAATTAACTAGAGAGCAAATTACAGACATATTAAGTGATAAAGAAGTTATATTAAATAATGTATTAGAAATAATGGCATATTCAACATATGATACTAATAATCAAGAATATGCGGGTGTAGACAAAGACTCAGCACCAGGAAATGCAACTCCAGGAAATGTAGATACATATGAAGATGATACAGACTCAGCACCAGCATTTAAATTAGTAAAAAATGAAGAAAGAAAAGTAGAAGGTGTTGTATTTGAAGACAAAACATCAGATGCTACAGTAACAGGAGCTGAAAGATTAGGAGACGGAAAGCTAACAGCAGAAGATACAAAAAGATTAGAAGGAGTAAAAGTTACACTAGTGGAAAATTCTATTGGAAAAACTTACGAAACAACAACAGCAGCAGACGGTTCTTATACAATAGAAGGATTTATACCAGGTGAATATACATTAAAATATACTTGGGGAGATGCAAATTATCCAGTACAACAATATAAGAGTACAATATTTAATGATTCAAATAGATATAATTTTGCACTTCAAGATCCAAAATGGTATGTAGATTATCAACAAGGTGATGAGGAATACTCAAATGCTATAGATGATATGTCTCAAAGATTACAAATAGATAGTGATTTAAAATCTATAAACAACCAAAATAATTTATCAACAGCAGATACATCTAAAACAATAACAGCATATACACCAATAATAGATGTGGGGATAGAATTAGAAAGAGGAAATAATGGTTCAGGAATATTAGATAGAACTTTCGAAATGTCTAAAATGAATTTTGGTGTAGCAAAAAGACCAATTATAAGAGTAGGTTTAGATAAAAAAGTAACTAATATAAGAATTGTTTTAGCTAATGGTTCAGATTTAATAAATACAAGTGTTGTTGACGGAAAATTAGAGGAAAATGCTAAATGGATTAAATATGTACCAACAGGACCAAATTATCCAGGAGCACTAAGCATAGAAGTAGATCAAGAAATAATACAAGGTGCAAAATTAGAGTTACAATATGAATTTGTTGTTACTAATGAAAGTGAGTTAGATTATGTTATAACAGATGAAAATGGAGTTCTATATAATGATAATAACCCTTATTATAAATTTGGGCAAAAACAAGGAGAACAGATAACAATTGAAGCTAAAAGCATAGTTGATTATCTAGACCAGAACTTAACATTTATTCAAGAAGATGAAGATTGGAAAGCAACAACTGCAATAGAATTATATAATGATAAAAAGATTTCTGAAGAAGTAAAAAATGATTTAAAGAATTATAATAATATATTGTGGACTGAAAAGTTAAAAGGAAAAACATTAAAATCTGGAGAAAGTACATCTGTTAAATATATGGTATCTAAATTACTAGCAAGTAGTTCAGAAGAATTAAATTTTGGAAACAATGCAGAAATTTTGGAAGTTGATAAAACAGGTGGAGGATATATAGAAGAATCTATACCAGGAAACTATATTCCAAAATTGGGTGTAAATGATTCTAAAAATTCTGAAATGGACAATGCTAGTGCAGAATATGTAATTATAACACCACCTACAGGTCAAGATAAAAATTATATATTATACAGTATTATAGGAATAACATCTTTTATGGCTATAGGATTGGGAGTTATTGCAATTAAGAAATTTGTACTTGGAAAATATAAATAATAATTAAAAAACACTTTTTATGAACTTTAATGAAATAAAGTTTGTAAAAGTGTTTTTTTAACTCTTAAAAGAAGTAATTGAAAAATTAAAACAAGAAAATAAAGTATTTGCAAAAACAATTCCAATTTTACCAACTAAAGTAACATTAGAACAAATAAAAAACGAAATGAAAGATATTTCTAATATTCCAATTGGAATTAGAAAAAAAGATCTTAACATATGTACATATGATTTTACCAAAAACCTAATAACTATTGTTACATCTAGGAATATAGAAGATATAATAGAATTTATTTCTCATTTATTAGAAGAATTAAATTATTTAAAAAATATAAATTTATATTTGATGCAGAAAAAATAATACAAAGTAGAACAATCAATTTTAATTCTATTTTTGATAAATTTAAGATAGAGTTAGAAAATAACAAAATAAAAAGCAGAAGAAATAACTTTTTAGTAATAATAATAGGAATAGATAAATTTTTAAATGAATTAGAGATTAACGAAGAGCAATTTAATCAATTATTAAAAAATGCTATGAAATTAGAAAAATATAATTTTATTATTGCTGAAAATTCAGTTAGATTAAAAAATCATGAGTATGATATATGGTATAAAAATAATATTACAGGAGACAATGGAATTTGGATAGGAAATGGAATTAGCGATCAGTATTTAATAGATGTAAATTCATCAAATAAAGATATAGAAAATAATTGCGGGCGTAGTTTTGGTTATATGGTAAAACAAGGACAAGCAACTTTAATTAAACTGTTAGGAATGAAAGAAAGTGGAGAATTATAAAAGAACAAGAAAGGCGACAAACCTTTTTTGAAACCAATCAGATTTGTGACAAGGAGGGAATTAGATAAAAAATGAATAAAGTATTGGTTAAATTATATGTTCCTATGCTTGAAAAACAATATGATGTCTGGATACCTTTAAATAGAAAAATTTATAATGTTATTAATTTATTAATGAAAGCATTATATGAATTTAGTGGAGGATATTACAAGACAAATAAAATGCCTATTTTGTATGATAAACTTACCGCTAGAGCATATGATATAAATTTAAGTGTTAGAGAAGCAAATATAAGAAATGGAACAGAAGTTATATTAATATAGATAAATTTACTTAAGAGATGAAGAAAAATGTTAAAATTTTATGGATTATAAGGCTTTCCGATTTGTGCTGTTATAGGAAAAATCGAAGATTTTCCTATAACAGCAATTAATGAACACAATTTTACTTGCGTGAAATTGGAACAATGACAAAAACGCAACATGTAACTAACCTAAAAGTTGACGTGGAAAAACAAGAAAAGGAAATAAAAAACTAAAAGCAATTCTTGCAGAATGTACACAAATTGCAAAGAAAAATCAAAAAACATTCTTCTATGCTCAATACCAAAGATTAGCGGTAAAGAAAGGAAAAAAATAGAGCAAAAGTAGCAGTAGCACATTTGATGTATTATATGTTAAAAGAAAATAAAAAATATACAGAACTAGGATCGGAATTTTACAATAAATTTAATAAAAAGAAAAAAGTAAATGCATATATGAAAAAATTAGGTTATGATGTACAAAAAAATGTACAAGCAAGCCAATTCTTAAAAAAATACATTTATTATACTATGAGAATATAAAACAAAGAAGATAAAAATAAAAATTTTAATAATCCTTTGTTTTTTTTTTTTTTTTTGGTTTTATTTTTTTAAAAGTATTAATTTTTTTTTTTATATTTTTGTAAAAATAAATATAAAAAAACAAAATAAAATAAAAATTTTAAAAAAAATTTATTTTTTTTTTTTTTTTGAAATATAATTATTAAACAAGAATTAATTATATTTTATAGATATTTGCAAAACTAAATAGAAAAAAGCAAAGTAACATAAAAAAGTGAAGCTTTTTTAAAATAATAGTTTAGAAGTAGCAATAAAAAGACAAAAAATAGTACGACAAATAATCCTGAGGTAATTATTAAAAATTTCCAAAGGATGTATGATAAAAATTTTTGAACATTGAAAACCAAATATTAACAAGCAAGTTTTTTAATACTTCGGATATATTGAGATTTAGACATACTATCAGCAATAATAACAGTAAAAAGTTGAGCAATACCAGCAAGAAAAACATCAGATTTAGTAGTTT